>DATCVD010000748.1:0-2810 GCA_036567125.1 Pyrinomonadaceae bacterium
GGCCGCGCGTGACGGAGATGCGCGGGTCGAGCGCGCGCGCCTCGATCAATCGCTCCTGCGCGGTGTCGAAGTCCTCGCGCTCAAGGTAAATCTGGACGAGCGCGAGGCACTGGCGCGCGGCCTCCTGCGGGTCGCCGCCCGCCGCCGCGATCTCGCGCAGACTCTCGCGCAGCCGCACCGAGCGCGGCTTGAGCTTGACGGCCGCGAGCAGCCGCTCGACGGCCTTGCGCGGCGAGCGGTACTTGAGAAAAAGCTCCGCGTCGAGCAGCGCCGCGTCCACGTCGTCCTGCCGTTCGTTCTCAGCCATAGTTCGGAAGCGCCGGGCGCGCGCGAGTGTAGCACAGGCCGGCGCGCGCACGTTTCGCCGCGCGCCGACACGTTTTCGTGCGGCCGCGTTGCGGGTGTGTTGCGTTGCGCGTACGGCCGCGTACTAGCAATACATGGCAAACAGTGTATAATGCCGCCCGCAGTTCGCTGCTAAGCACCTCTCTCCCCGAAATTCGACCCCGTTTAGCTTTAAGTTTTCGTGCGCGTGCGCGTGCGCGCGTGTCCGCCGTCGGAGGGCGTTGCACGCGGGAAACGCGGCACGCCGCGTGCTCACTGTTTCCGCGTCTGAACCCCCAACAGTTCGGCCCGGAAATCTTCCCGCGCGTGCGAACGCGAGGATCGGACTTTTGCCGTGAAGGGGATGTTCCCTACATCCCGACTTGAGGAGTGAGCCAGAAGATGCACGACGGACTCCCCGTACCCGACCTCGGCGGCCTTGCCACCACCCGCCTGCTGAACCCGACTTGGGCCACTTACCTGCAACGCGCCTGCGCGCGCCTGAAGGCCGCGGGCCAAGCCCACAAAAACGACGGCACGCACGCGCTCGTCGCGCGACTCAAACGCACGCGCCCCTCGACCTACGAGCACTGCCTGAGGGTGGCGCGCGTGGCGAAGCTGACGGGCCGCGCGCTCGGCTTCGACGCCGCGCGCCTGCAACAACTTTCGGCCGCGGCCATGATGCACGACATCGGGAAAATCCTCGTCCCCGAGTCGATCCTCGGCCGACCCCGCCGGCCGACGCGCTTCGAGCGTTACGTCCTCCACCTGCACCCGACCTTGGGGACGCTCCTGACCTCCTACTTCAACCTGCCAGCCGAACTCCGCGTCCGCGCCGAGCACCACCACGAGCGCTGGGACGGCCGCGGCTACCCGCACGGCATCGGCGGCACCGACATCCCGCTGATGTCCCGCATCGTCAACGTCGCCGACGCCTACGACGCGATGATCACGCGCCGCCCCTACAACTGCCCGCGCACGCAGTTCGACGCCGTCGCCGAGCTGCGCGCCGAGGCCGGCCGCCAGTTCGATCCCCTCGTCGTCGAAGCCTTCCTCGACGCCCGCGTCGCGCACGCCTGAGCCGGCGGCGGGTGACTAACCGCCGAAGGCCGCGCCCCTCAAAACGGGCGCGGCCTTTTGCTTTCGGCGCGACGGGCTTTCGGGCCGCGCGGCGCGCACGGGAGCGGCGTGCGGGCGGCGCGGTGTTCTCGGAAGCCGGTTTTCGGCCCGAACCGCGCGCACTCCGCCCGCCCCGGTTTTCCTATTGACGGCCGATAGGTCGGCCGCTATAATCGCGCTCCTATCGGGCGGCGAGAGGAAAGGGGGCGTTAGATGCCGGGCGGACTGGGAAGGCGGCTGCGGGCGCTGCTCCGCAGATCGGAAGCGGAGCGCGAGCTGGACGCGGAACTGCGCTACCACCTCGAACGCGAGATCGAGTTGAACCTCGCGGGCGGCGCGAGCCGCGAGGAGGCGCGGCGCGCGGCGCTGCGCTCCTTCGGCGGCGTGGAGCAGGCGAGGGAGTGGTGCAGGGAGGCGCGGGGCGTGAGGCTGGTCGAAGACCTGTGGCAGGACGTGCGCTACGCCGCGCGGTCGCTGCGGAAGAGGCCCGGTTTCGTGCTGGTCGCCGTCGTCACGCTGGCGCTCGGCATCGGCGCGAACACGGCGATCTTCTCGGTCGTCAACGGCGTGCTGCTGAAGCCGCTGGACTTCCCCGATCCCGACCGGCTCGTCGCGCTCTCCGAGACGTCGAAGGAAGTGCCGGTCATGTCGGTCGCCTACCCGAACTACCTCGACTGGCGCGGGTCGCAGACGGTCTTCGAGAACATGGCTGCGCGGATGCCGGCCGGCGGGGTGCTGACGGGCGACGGCGAGCCTGAGCGCATTACGGGCCGCTGGGTGACGGCCAGCTTCTTCCCGGTGCTCGGCGTGCGGCCCGCCGCCGGGCGGTTCTTCACGGAGGACGAGGACGGGGCCGGCGGCGAGCGGGTCATGGTGATCAGCCACGGGCTTTGGCAGCGGCGCTTCGGCGGCGATCCTCAAGCGGTCGGCCGCGCCGTCCGGTACAACGGCGAGGCTTGGACGGTCGTCGGCGTGCTGCCAGCGGGGTTCGACTTCTACGGCCGCAACAACCCCAACAACGACTTCCTCATCCCGCTCGGCCGCCTCGCCGACACGGGGTACATGCGCGACCGCAACTCGCACCCCGTCTTGGTGACGGCGCGGCTGCGGCCGGGCGTGCGGCTGGAGCAGGCGGCCGCGGAGATGGACGCCGTCGCGGCGCGGCTCAGCGAACAGCACCCGGAGTCGAACAAGGGCAACAGCGTGGTCGTCCGCTCGTTCCTCGACGACTACGTCGGCGACGTGCGCCCGGCGCTGATGATGCTGGCGGTGGCGGTGGGGCTGCTGCTGCTCATCGCGTGCGCCAACGTCGCCAACCTGCTGCTCGCGCGCGCCACGACGCGGGGCCGGGAGATCGCCCTGCGCGC
>DATCVD010000749.1:0-4857 GCA_036567125.1 Pyrinomonadaceae bacterium
GTCGGTCGCCGAGACGCCGTAGAGCAGGCCGGCGACGAGGCTGCCGAGCACGCGCATCAGGGCGAAGGCCCCGGCGAGTCCGAGCGCCGCGCCCGCGAGCGCGAGCGCGAGGCCGTGGCGGAGGAACAGGCGGAGGATGTCGGCGGGGCGCGCGCCGAGCGCCATGCGCAGGCCGATCTCCTGCGTCCGCTGCGTCACCGAATAAGACATCACGCCGAAGATGCCGACGCCCGCCAGCGCCATCGCCACGCCCGCGAAGATCGAGAGCAGGAACGCGACCGCGCGTTCGAGCGCGACCGACTGCGCGGCGGCCTCGCGCGCCGTCCGCACGTTGAAGACGGGCTGATCCGCGTCGACTGCGAGCACCTCGCGCCGCATCAGCGGCGCGAGCGACTCGGCGAGTCGCCCGCCGGAGGCGCGCACGGTCAAGACCATCGAGCGGAGCGGATCGGTCTTGTGCGTGAAGTAAACGGTCGCCTGCGGCTCGCGGTTGAGGCCGAAGTGCTTCACGTCGCCGACGACGCCGACGACGGTGTACAACTGCCCCTCGCCCGCGCCCGAGCGGATGCGCTGCCCGACCGCGCCCCCGTCGGGGAAGAACCGGCGCGCGAGCATCTGGCTGACGACGACGGCGCGCGGCGCACCGGCGGCGTCGCTCTCATTGAAGGCGCGCCCCTCGACGACGGGGATGCCGAGCGCGCGGAAGTAGTCGGGGCTGACGACGCGCATGGGCGCGTCCGGCTGCTCCGAGGGCGCGAGCGGCGGCCGGCCCTCGATCTGGAAGGTCGTGCTCGCGTTGCTCCCGCCGAGCGGCAGGTGCGAGGTGGCGGCCGCCGCCTCGACGCCGGGCAAGTTCCGCAGCCGCCCGAGCACCTGATCGAAGAAGGCCGTGACCTGCGCGTCCTCCGCGTACTTCGCGCGCGGCAGCGTCACGCGCATCGTCACGACGCCCTCGCCGTCGAAGCCGGGATCGACGGCGAGCAGCCCCGTGATGCTGCGGACGAGCAGCCCCGCGCCGACCAGCAGGACGACGCAGAGCGCGATCTCGGAGACGACGAGCGCCGAACGCAGCCGCCGGCCCGGCGCGCCCGCGCCCGACGTGCGCCCGCCCTCCTTCAGCCCCTCGCCGAGATCAGTCTTCGTCGCCTGCAAGGCGGGCGCGAGGCCGAAGACGAGGCCGGTCACGAGCGAGACCGCGAGCGTGAAGGCGAGCACCCGCCCGTCGATCCCGATCTGCTCGGCGCGCGGCAGCGAGAAGCCCCCGCCCGCCGGCAGGTTCGAGACGAGCAGATCGACGCCCCACGCCGCGAGCAGCAGCCCCAGCAAGCCCCCGGCGAGCGCGAGCATCACGCTCTCGGTGAGCAGTTGGCGGACGACGCGCAGCCGCCCCGCGCCGAGCGCGGCCCGGATCGCCATCTCCTTCGAGCGCGACGCGGCGCGCGCGAGCAAAAGATTTGCGACGTTCGCGCACGCGATCAACAGCACGAAGCCGACCGCGCCGAGCAGGAGCAGCAGCGGCGTCTCCACGTTGCCGACCGCCTGCTCGCGCAGCCCGACGACGTTCGCGCCCCAGCCCGCGTTGGTGTCGGGGTGCTGCCGCGCCATCCCCTCGGCGAGCGCGGCCATCGCGGAGCGCGCCTGTTCGGGCGTGACGCCGGCGCGCAGCCGCCCGAAGACGATCAGGTAGTGCGGCAGGCGGTTCGCGAGCGTGCGCTCGTCGGGCGCGAAGGGCGACCAGAGTTCGGCGCGGCGGTGGAGTTGGAAGTCGGGCGGCATCACGCCGACGACCGTGTAGGGGCGGCCGTTGACGTTGAGCGTGCGGTTGAGGACGCCGGGGTCGCCCGCGAAGCGGCGCTGCCAGAGGCCGTGGCTTAAGACGACGACCGAGTCGCTGCCGGGCCGCTCCTCGTCGGCCGTGAAGGTGCGCCCTAAGATCGGCTCGACGCCGAGCATCGGGAAGAGCGCGGGCGAGACCTGAAAGCCTTGCAGGCGTTCGGGCTGCCCGTCGCCCGCGAGGTTCGCGCTCCAGAAGTTGAGCGCGGCGAGCTGCTCGAAAGTGCCGCCCGCGTGCCGCCGCCAGTCGGCGAAGTTGCCGGGCGAGACCTCGACGCGATCCATGTGCTCGTTGCGCTCCCAGACGCCGACCAGACGCTCCTGCTCGCGGAACGGGAAGGGCCGCAGCAGCACCGCGTTGACGACCGAGAAGATCGCCGTGTTCGCGCCGACGCCGAGCGCCAGCGCGACGACCGCGACGGCCGTGAAAGCCGGCTGCCTCCGCAGCACCCGCAGCCCGTACCGCGCGTCCTGAAAGAGCGTCCTCATCGCAACCTCCAAAAGAAGCTGTTAGCGATTAGCCGTTAGCCGTCGGCCGGAGGGGGACAGCTTTCGATTCAGGGTTCTCGTCCCGGCTAGGGTCTTCGGTTTGGCTAACGGCTAACGGCTAATCGCTAACAGCTTCTTCACTCGTACCTGAGCGCCGTCATCGGATCGACCTTCGTGGCGCGGCGCGCGGGGACGTAGCAGGCGAGGAGCGCCGCGGCCGCGAGCAGCAGCGCCACGCCGCCGAAGGTGACGGGGTCGGTGGCCGAGACGCCGTAGAGCAGCCCGGCCATCAGGCGCGTCAGGGCGAACGCGCCGAGCGCGCCGAGCGCGACGCCGGTCGCCGTGAGCAGCAAGCCCTGCCCGACGACGAGCCACACCACGTCGCGGCGCTGCGCGCCCATCGCCATGCGGATGCCGATCTCGTGCTGGCGCTGGGCGACCGAGTAGCTCATCACGCCGTAGATGCCGACGACCGCCAGCAGCAGCGCGACGCCCGCGAAGACGGCGAGCAGCAGCGTGCCGAAGCGCGTGCGCGAGACCGACTCCCCGATCCAGCTCTGCAAGGTGCGCACGTCAGCGAGCGGCAGTTCGGGGTCAATCGCCTGCACCTCGCGGCGGGCCGCGGCCGAGAGCGCGAGCGGGTCGCCGTCCGTTCTCAGGACGAAGGTCATCGAGTTGTAGGTCAGTTGCGGCTGGGTCTCGTAGGCCATCGGGTAGAGTTCGCCGTCCAGCTTGTCGTAGCGCACGTCGCCGACGACGCCGATGATCTCGGCCATCGGCGGGTTCTCCTGCATCTCGACGGCGATGCGGCGGCCGACGGGGTCTTCGCCGGGGAAGTACTTGCGCGCCAGCGCCTCGCTGACGACGATGACGGGGCGGTTCTCCGTCGCCTCCTGCGCCGTGAAGGTGCGGCCGCGCAGCACGGGGATGTTCATCGTGCGGAAGTAGTTCTCGTCCGTCACGCGCACGTCGGTCGAAGGCTCTTGGCCGGGGCGGGGGGCTTCCCTGCCGTCGATCCGGAAGCTGGTGCGCGCGCCGAGGCCGGAGTAGAAGGGCAGGTAGTTGATCGCGGTGGCCGAGCGCACGCCCGGCAGGGCGGCGAGCCGCTCGGCCGCCTGCCGGTAGAAGGCGACGACGCGCGCGTCCTCCGCGTACTTCGTCGCGGGCAGCTCGACGCGCATCGTCAGCAGGTTCTCCGGGTCGAAGCCGGGATCGACCCCCTGCAAGCGCGAGAAGCTCTTGATCATCAGGCCCGCGCCGACCAAGAGGACGAGCGCGAGCGCGACCTGCGCGACGACGAAGGCGCTGCGCAGACGCTTGCCGCGCGGCCCGCCCGTCGTCCCGCGCCCCGACTCCTTGAGCGCGTCGTTCGGGTCGAAGCGCGCGGCTTCGAGCGCGGGCATCAGGCCGAAGACGGTGCCGGTCAGCAGCGAAACGGCGAACGTGAAGCCGAGCACGGGGAGGCTGACGCGCACGTCGCCCGCCGCGATCAGGTTCGGCGGGCTGAGTGCGGCGAGGGCGTCAACGCCCCACGCCGCGACCCCCAGCCCCAGCAGGCCGCCCACCACGGCCAGCAGCACGCTCTCCGTCAGCAGTTGGCGGATGACGCGCGCGCGCCCCGCGCCGAGCGCCGCGCGGATCGCGATCTCTTTCGAGCGGGCCGCCGCGCGCGCGAGCTGCAAGTTGGCGACGTTGGCGCACGCGATCAACAGCACGAAGCCGACCGCGCCGAGCAGCACCATGAGCGGCGTCTTCAGCTCGCCGGCCAACTGGTCGCGGACGGGCACGAGCGCCACGCCCTGGCCCGTGTTGAACTGCGGGTGCTGCTGTTCGAGCCGGGCGGCGATGGTCTCCATCTCGGAGGCCGCCTGCTCAAGGCTGACGCCGGGCTTGAGGCGGCCGACGGCCGAGAGGTAGCGGCCGCGCGCCTGCGGGTTGAGCTGCATCGGCACCCACATCGAGGCGGGCTTCCCGCCGCGCGAGTTCTCCTTGACGAACCAGCGGAACTCCGGCGGCATCACGCCGATGATCTCGACCGGCTCGCCGTTGAGCGCGATGGTCTTGCCCACTACGTCGCGCGCGCCGCCGAACTGCGACTGCCAGAAGCCGTGCGAGAGCACAGCCAGATCGTCGCGCCCGGAGCTCACCTCGTCGGGCGTGTAGGTGCGCCCCAAGACCGCCTGCGCGCCGAGCACCGAGAAGAGGTTCGCCGTCGTCACCTGCACGGGGACTTCGACGGGTTCGCCCGCGCCCGTCATGTTGAATCCCCCGTCGTAGAAGGCGGACAGCCCCTCGAACGACTGCGACTGCGCCCGCCACTCCGCGAAGTTCGCCGGCGAGATGACGTTGCGCCGGTTGCCGCGCGTGCGGTTCTTCTCCCACATGACGACGAGGCGGTCGGCGTCGCCGTAGGGCAGCGAGCGCAGCAGCACCGCGTGGACGACCGAGAAGATGGCGGTGTTCGCGCCGATGCCGAGCGCCAGCGCGACGAGCGCGACGGCCGTAAAGGCCGGGCTTTTGAGAAACACGCGGACG
>DATCVD010000750.1:0-3989 GCA_036567125.1 Pyrinomonadaceae bacterium
CCGTCGCCCGCGACGCGCTCGCCGCCCGCCACGGCCGCGTCCGCGTGCTGCCGCTGGCGAAAGAACTCGTCGCGCTCGCTGGCGAAGGACTACGCTCCATCGCCCCCGAAGAAGTCTCGTGCCTCGACGTGCTCCGCGCGCAGGTCTGCGACGACGAACTCAGCCCCGCCGACATCCTGCTGCGCAACTGGCACGGTCGCTGGCACGCCTCCCCCGAACGCCTCGTCGCACACCTCCGCGTCGCCTAGACGCGCGCCGCCACGGACGAGCGCCTCCGTAGTGCCCTGCCCGACAACTCGGATCGGAATCTTTTACGCGGCGGGCTGCTGCTGCGAGAGGCAGTGGATCGTGCCCATGCCCCAGACGAGGTCGTCCGCGCGGACGGGCGCGACGCGGCGGGCGGGGAAGAGGCGTTGGAGCGTTTCAAGCGCGCGCGCGTCGTTCGGGTGGTTGAAGACGGGGAGGAGGACGACCGAGTTGGCGATGAGGAAGTTGGCGTAAGAAGCCGGCAGCCGCCCGTCGCGCCCCGTGACCTCGCCGGGCATCGGGAGCGTGACGATCTCGAAGTTGCGGCCGCGGGCGTCGGTCGCGAGTTCGAGGCGGCGTAAATTATCGTTGAGCAGTTCGTGGTTCGGGTCTGACGGGTCTTCTTCGACGGCGCAGACGATTGTCGTCTCGTTGACGAAGCGGGCGATGTCGTCCACGTGGCCGTCGGTGTCGTCGCCGACGATGCCTTCGCCGAGCCAGACCACTTTGGAGACGTTCAGGTAGTCGCCCAAATAAGTCTCGATCTCGGCGCGCGAGAGGTGCGGGTTGCGGTTCGGGTTGAGCAGGCACTGCTCGGTCGTGAGCACGACTCCTGCGCCGTTCACGTCAATCGCGCCGCCCTCCATCACGATCCCCGGCTCGAAGCGCGGGACGTTCAGGACGCTTTCGAGCTGCCGGGGGATGTCGTTGTCCCTTTTCAGCTCCTCGTACTTGCTGCCCCACGCGTTGAAAATCCAGTCGTTGTAGGCGAGGCGGCCGCGGCCGTCGATCAGGAAGTTCGGGCCGTAGTCGCGGATCCACGAGTCGACGGTTTCGAGGCGGATCGTGCGGACGTTGTCCGAGCCGTCGAAGCAGCAGCGCGCGCGCACGGTCTGCTCGGCCGTCTCGTCGTCCACGAGCAGGTAGACGGTCTCGTGCGGCGCGAGCGCCATGATGATTTCGAGGAAGGCCGCCTCGGCGCGCTCGACGCGGTCGGGCCACGTCTCCGGGTCTTTCGGCCACGCGAGCCACGCGCCCGCGTGCGGGTGCCACTCGGCGGGCATGTAGAAGCCCAGCTCGCGCGGCGTCCGCCCGCGCGTGTCAATCGTTTCGGTCGTCATTTCGTCGCGGGCGATTCGAGGAAGCGGTAGGAGAGGCCCGCGTACGACTCGATCCGGCGGTCGCGCAGGAAGGGCCAGTTGCGCCGCGTGCGCTCGATCACGTCGAGCGGGCAATCGACGACGAGGATCTCCTCCTTGTCGTGCGACGCCTTCGCGATGATGCGGCCGAACGGGTCGGCGACGAACGACTGGCCCCAGAAGGTCAGCTCGCCCTCCCGGCCGACGCGGTTGACGACGACCACGTAGACGCCGTTCGCAATCGCGTGCGCGCGCTGGATGGTCTCCCACGCCTGATGCTGCGCGTTGTTCATCTCCTGCTCCTCGTCGGGCAGCCAGCCGATGGCGGTCGGGTAGAAGAGGAACTGCGCGCCGGAGAGCGCGGTCAAACGCGCCGCTTCGGGGAACCACTGATCCCAGCAGACGAGCGTGCCGAGTTTGCCGACCGCGGTGTCGTGCGAGGCGAAGCCGAGGTCGCCGGGCGTGAAGTAGAACTTTTCGTAGTAGAGCGGGTCGTCCGGGATGTGCATCTTGCGGTACTTGCCCGCGACCGAGCCGTCGGCGTCGAGCAGGACGGCCGTGTTGTGATACAGCCCGGCGGTGCGCTTCTCGAACAGCGACGCGACGATGACGACGCCCAGCTCGCGGGCCACCGCGCCCAGCCGCTCGGTCGAGGGGCCGGGGATCGGCTCGGCCAGATCGAAGAGTTTGATGTCCTCGGTCTGGCAAAAATACTGCGAGCGGAAAAGCTCTTGCAGGCAGACGACCTGCGCGCCCCGCGCGGCCGCCTCGCGCACGCGCTCGACGGCCTTCTCCATGTTCGGCCCCGGCTCCGGCCCGCACGTCATCTGCACGAGTCCGACGCGGACGCCCTCCCCGACCTCTTTGTTCGCCATGCGCGCGAGTATAACAAATTAGCCGGCGCGGGACACAGAGGAGGTTTCAGTAATTAGGAGTCAGGATTCGGGAGTCAGGGTTAGAAATCACCCGGTTCTTCAATCCGTAATCCCGAATCCTGACTCCTAATTTGACGCGCGCGCGGGAAATCTTCTACTGTGTCGTTCTCGTCCGAGTCCCGCAAGCGCGAAAAGCGGTTCGCGAACCTCGTCAAACACGTCCCCGGCGGAGGAAAGACTGATGGCCCGAATCTCAAGGCGCGCGATCCCGTTCATCGCACTCGGCACGGCCTTCCTCGGCGTCGGGGTTACGGGCCGGCGCGTCTTCCTCTACCTCGGCATCGTCTTCCTCGCACTCGGCATCGCCTTCGTGGTCAAACGGAGCCGCGGCGTCTGAGCGGACGCGGGGCCGCGCCAGCCGGCGGCGGGACACTTCGACCGGCGGCGGGAAGACTCGGAGACGACTTTTCTCGGCCACTACGCGCGCCGCGCCGACGCGAAGGCCGAGGGCAAGTGAGGTGAAAGGGATGACGACAGCAGCGGAGACGAAGGTGAGGACGAAGCCCGACATACGCGCGATCACGCGGCTGGTTCCGCCGGACGGAAATCTCGTGCAGGGGCAGTCGGAGCTGGCAATCGATCCGCGGCTCGCGCGCGCGGCGGCCGAAGTGATCGCCGCGAGCCAGAACCACT
Source organism: Pyrinomonadaceae bacterium (assembly GCA_036567125.1). Lineage (GTDB taxonomy): Bacteria > Acidobacteriota > Blastocatellia > Pyrinomonadales > Pyrinomonadaceae > JAIVGV01. The sequence goes on from DATCVD010000750.1 coordinate 2,954, forward strand.
ACAGCCCGGCCGAGGGCGCGGCCGAGCTGCGCCGCGCGCTCGCCGCGAAGGTCAACGCCTTCAACGGCGTCGCGGTCGACGCGGACGCGAAGCCGCTCGAACTCCTCGTCACGCCCGGCGGGACGGGCGGCTTGGTCGCCGTCACGCGCGCGTACCTCGTCGGCGCGTCCGCGCTCGTCTTCGAGCCTTACTACCCGTACCACCGCCGCATCGTCGAGGAACTCGGCGGGCGCACCGAGACGCTCGCGCTCGAACGCGACTCGCTCACGTTCGACAAGGAAGAACTCCGCGCGCGCTGCCGCGAGCTGAAGGCGCGCCGCGAGTTCCCGCTGCGCGCGATCATCTGCTGCACGCCCGTCAACCCGACGGGCAAGGTCTTCACGCGCGACGAGCTGGCGGCGATTGCGGAAGTCTGCGAGGAGTTCGACCTGCTCTGCGTCTCGGACGAGGTTTACGAGCACTACGTCTCGGGCGCGCACCCGCACACCTCAATCGCCTCGCTGCCGGGCATGTGGGAGCGCACCGTCACCGTCAACTCGTTCTCGAAGTCGTGGAACATTTCGGGCTGGCGGCTCGGCTACGCCTTCGGCCACGGCCCCCTCCTCGCCCCGCTCTTCAACGCGCTCAACGTCTTCTACGTCTGCTCGCCCACGCCGCTGCAAAAGGCGCTCGCGCAAGTCCTGATGGCCGAAGCCGACTACTACGGCCGCCTGCGCGAGAAGTTCGCCGCCAAGCGCGAGCGCGCCGCGGGCGTCCTCGCGGACTTGGGCTTCCGCGTCTACGACTCCGGCTCGTCCTTCTACCTCTGGGCGCGCATCCCCGAAAAGTTCGACGACGCGATGCGGCTGAACGAGACGCTGATCAGCACGTCCGGCGTCGCGGCCGTCCCCGGCAGCGCGTTCGCCGACACCGACCGCTGGGACGACTTCATGCGCGTCTGCATCGCGCGCGAGGACGACATCCTCACGAGCGCCCTCGGCAAACTCCGGCGCGCGCTCGGCGCAGGCGGCGCGGCATGACGACCGCACGCGCCGCC
>DATCVD010000751.1:0-10917 GCA_036567125.1 Pyrinomonadaceae bacterium
GGGATTCCGCCCTCTCTCACGAGCCGTTGATAAAAAGGCCCGCTCTCCGTGCAGAAGTGGCACGTGGTTGAGAGGGCCATCAGCAGGGTGCGCCCGTTCTTCTGCCAGTCGATACCGGGCAGGTTAATGGACTCCCCGTTCTGGAGTGTTCTTTGTGTCTGAACGGTAGGTCTCACATCTTCGCGCTCAGAGGGTGCGGCTAAATATGATCTTACCAAGACCGCGCTCAGCAGTACGGCGACGACAACGATGGCTACGTTCGCGGCCACCTCCAGCTTCTTTGCGAAGTTTTCCATGAGGTTAAAGAGAGGCCGTAAGGCCGGCCGAACGTGTGACGCGGGGCAGGAACGGGACGTGTTCGGTGGATTAAGTTGACGGAATCTCGTGAGGATTTCGCCAACTGAGTTGCCGGCGACCACCCGGGTTCGGTGGTAGCCTTATAACCACTCCAGGGAGGAGAGTCAATGATTATTTTACGTGCTTGGCGGAGCTCTGAGCAGTATGTAACTGCCCTCCCCTGACGGTTGTGTTGCAGAAATTATTTCGGGGTAAGAAGAGACTCAGTTGAGCATTTCGTTAGGCGGCGATGCCGAAGAGATTCAAGACGAACTTCGCCTGCCCCACCGAGTCTCTACCGTCCAATCTTTTGACTTGCCCCTTCCTCATCATGTGCGCCGCTTCAACCCCCTCTATCGTCCTCTCCGCCGTGTGGAATGAGCGGAAGCATTGCATCGCTCTCCACCTCCTGCGGATCGCCCTGTGGTCTTGCTCGATGACGTTATTTAGATATTTGACGCGCCGCAGCTTGCAGTCGTTTGGTAGGACTTTCTCTTTTACCGAGGCAACGAACGCCTCCGGATATGAAGCGTGCTTATCAGTGCCGATGTGAACGGCAAGCGGCGGTGGTCAGCTCTTATCAACTCCTTGAAGAAGCGTTTTGCCGCAAGAACGTCACGTTTAGCGGAGAGCATAAACTCTATCGTATTACCGGTGGAATCAACGGCGCGGTAGAGGTACTTCCATTCTTTGCCGACCTTCACGTAAGTCTCGTCGAGGCGGTAAGAGGTGCCGCTCATTCTCAGGTGCGGTCGCATCCGTTTATTGATTTCTGAGGCCTACCTTTGGGCCCACCTCCAGACAGTAGTGTGATCCACCGAGAGGCCGCGCTCGGGCATCATCTCCTCCAGATCGCGGTAGGAGAGTTGGTACCTGCAATACCAGCGAACGCACAGGAGGATGATCGTGGGCTCAGAGTGCCGCCACTTGAACGGAGATCTGTTCTGCTTCACAAGTATGGTCTCGGGGGATGGTAGGTGAGCTAGCAAGCAGATTATAGCCAAGAAGCGATTCCTGCAACAGAACCCCCCTGCCTCTGCCCAATCTGGTGGGTCGGAACGTCGCTCTGTTTCGTTCAGTAGATTCCTGCGTCAGACGGGACCCGTCACCGGCGTAAGCTACGCCCTGCTAATCGTATGGTGTTTCGTGGCGGGTTTCGCAGAGAGACTTGTCCCGGACATGCTTAATCGCATGCTCTCAAAAAACCTCCCCCCTAATGGCACCCCAGGCGACCGGTGATGCTTGATCTTGGCTGAATCAGACGGCTTCAACGAGAGTTGGGGTCGAAAGCAACTGAGGTGTCTGTTAGAGTCCGGAACGGCAGGAATTGGCCCGGCTCGACGGACTCCACTTTGGCCGAGCCTGTCGCTGCGGGGTGATTGTTTCGTCTACCGAGTTAACTAGAGGCAGTCTCATAAATACCTCGCCGTGCTACGCTCAGGCATGTCGAACCGACGAGGCGAAGAACTAACTGATGAGCAGTGGGCGATTATCGGCCCTCTCATCCCTGAGCCGCCGCGCCGCGAAGACGGTCGTGGTCGCCCATGGAAAGACACCCGCGAGGTCATCAACGGCGTGCTCTGGATACTGAGAAGCGGCTCGCGCTGGCAGGACTTATCCGAAAGATTCCCGCCGTACCAGACCTGCCACCGCCGCTTCCAGCCGTGGTCGCGCGACGGCACGCTCCGCGAAGTGCTCGAAGCCTTAGCGCGGGACTTGGAAGGGCGCGGCGAGATCGATCTTTCAGAATGCTTCATCGACGGCACCTTCGTCGTGGCTAAAAAAGGGGGCGCGCTGTGGGTGCCACGAAACGGGGTAAAGGCACGAAGCTCATGGGGATGGCAGACCTTCATGGTCTTCCTATCGCCGTCCACGCGGCGTCTGCTTCGCTGCATGAAGTCACCCTTGTCCGCGAGACTCTTGAGCAAGGTCTCACCCGTGAGCGGCCCCGCCGCTTAATCGGTGACCGCGCTTACGACAGCGACACGCTCGACGCGCAACTAGCCGAACGCGGCGTCGAGATGATCGCGCCGCATAAATCGAGCCGGGTGAGAGCCGCGACGCAAGACGGCAGGCCGTTGCGTCGCTACAAGCGCCGCTGGAAGATCGAGCGGCTGCGGTCGTGGCTCTTTAACTACCGACGCGTCGCGATGCGCTTCGATTATCATGTCGAGAACTTTCTCGGCTTCGTGCATCTGGGCTGCATCAAGATTTTGCTCTGGTGCTATTTATGAGACTGCTTCTAGTTCGACGGCTCCAGTTTATCGATTGTTAGTTCGACCGCGGAGGAACGCAATTTGACCACGCTTATCAACGACCTTGACGACCTTCATCGGTATGTCCGGGCTCTTGCCGGGGGGATATCATCAATATTTCGGGGCCTTCCCGATCGAGCTTATGAACTTGTCCCATCAATCGGCCGCAGAGAGTTCACTGGAGGAAGCACGCTCGAAGGAGCCGAACGACGGATGCTCCAGTTATTTAAGGAATCAGCACTGCCCTATCTGACATTTAGCCCACGAGACGATTGGGAGTGGTTAGCCCTTGCCCAGCATCACGGATTGCCAACTCGGCTCCTAGATTGGACGACGAACCCCCTAGTCGCTGCCTATTTTGCAGTGCGTGAGCTGTTCGATACCGACGGAGCGTTGTATGTCTACACGGGCACAGAGACAGCTCCCGTGGAGAATCGGCCATCTCCGTTTGAGATCGCGGGTGTGATGAGATATCGCCCACCGCATATCAGCCAAAGGGTCTCAGCGCAAGGTGCGCTATTTACCATTCACAATGACCCGCGGGGACCTTTCACATCCGCCAAGCTTGAAGTGCTCACGATCCCAGCGGCAGCGAAAGGTGAACTTAAACGCACTTTGTACAAGTACGGCATGAGTCAGAAGACCCTATTCCCCGGTTTGGATGGAATCGCAGCGGATCTGCTTTGGGTACATTGCAAGACACACTGAACGCGCCGTCGAACAAATCGTTGGACCGGAGCGCGGCTGGCCTCTTTCTCAACTTTATTGATTGAGTCGAAGGTGAATGTAGACGCCGCGCCCGATCAACTCAAGCGTTAGGCTGCTCCACTTGACTAACAAATTGTGTCCCTGCGAGGTGTTTATATCTGATTAGGTATTGTCGCTGACAATTTAAGCAGATTCTGCGGTTAGCTTGGAGACGAATTGTGGCGCAGGTTTCTCACGCCGGTTCTGAAATCAATCGTCGCGTGTTTCTACGTGGCGCCTTGGCGGCCGGTACTTTTCTCACCGCCGCGCACGCGGGTCAACCTCCGGCACGTGCCGCCGGCCTTGAGGGGCAACGCCGTTTCGCGCCGGTCAAAGTCTCACGCGAGCGGATTATTCGTGAGGTCGTCGGCTTGAGACCGTATCGCCCCGAAGGATTCGTCGTGGACGCCGAGCGCGTCGGCAACAAACTTCTGATCCATAACTACGGGCACGGCGGCGCGGGCGTCCCACTCTCCTGGGGCACGGCTTCGTTGGCCTTAGATTTAGCCAAGGACTTTCCGGGAGCGCGGGCGTCTCGCCTCGGGCGGAGTTCCCGGCCGGCAGCACGCCGACGCTTTGCCGTTCTCGGTTGCGGGGTCAACGGCCTCTCGACGGCGCTCCTTCTGCAACGCCGTTTTCAGGACGGGCCGGGGACGGTGACCATCTACGCCAAAGACCTGCCGCCCGAGACGACCTCGAACATCGCCGGAGGATTCTGGTATCCCACGTCGGTCTATGACCCTCAGGCCGCGCCGACGAAGTTTACCGAACAGTTTCGCCTCGCTTGCCGGATTTCCAACCACGCCTTCCAACTGCTCGTCGGCCCCGAGTACGGCGTGCGCTGGATAGACACGGTCGAGATGGGCCGCGACGAAGCATCGCTCGGGCGCGAGATGCCGGGCGGTAACGATCTCAATCCGCAGCTGGGAGCGCATCGGGACGCGGAGCGTTACTTCGGATTCCCTTACGCCCGCCAGTACAGCACGATGATGATCGAGCCCCCGGTCTACCTCAACGCGCTCCTCCGCGACTTCTACGTCGCCGGAGGGAGGCTCGTGGTCAAGGAGTTCCGCAGTCGTGAAGAGATCATGCGCCTGCCCGAGCCGGTCATCTTCAACTGCACGGGCCTCGGCGCGCGTGCGCTTTTCGGCGATCAGAAACTACGCCCCGTGCGCGGCCAACTGGAAGTGCTGCTGCCGCAACCCGAGATTGACTACTGTTACCTGAGCAGCGGCTACAAGTTCCCGCGGCGGGACGGAATAATCTTGGGCGGTACGTGGGATCACGATGACTGGTCGCTCACGCCGAAAGCCAAACATACCACTCGAATCCTCGAAGAACATGCCGAAATAATGAAGGGGCTGAAGTGACTATTGCCGCTCAGGGCTTAACCCATAGCCTAACCACGGCATGCACCCGACCGCGATTCAGCGAGAATGTCATCGAGAGCCTGCCTTTGATCACGTCTCGTCGCGGCGGGTGATGCCGGCGTTGGACGGACCGACCGCGGAGTTTTACCGATTCAGATGCGCCGTCGTTGAACTGACAGCGCAATAGGAGTCGATTATGGAGCTACAGGACTTGATCGCCATCGGGATTTCCGTCGCAGCTCTCTTATTTAGCGCTTTTACTTGGTGGTCAGGCCAGCGAGAGGCGCACCGAAACCGGGGGCGGGAGTATCTAGAAGACTTTCTGCGACCGATGAGATCAGTTTTGAACCTCAATCGAGACACTCATAGATCGCTTATCGCCGACACGAAGCTTGCGAACCTTGAGTTTGCACCTGACTACGTTCAGCGAGAGCTACATCAGAATCTCAGCCCTGACGACCCACGTCGGATTATCTGGCGGGCGGAGATTTCGCGCCTAATGAGTGAGAATAAAAAGGCAGTCGAACTTATGGACCGACATATCGGACGCGTAGAGAGCGAAGGACTGCGGGGCTGCCTTGAGGAGTTTAAGAAGCACGCTCTTAAGTGGCAGGCAATGTGGGACGCTGTCTTGAATCCCGACCCCCAGTTAGCTGCGGGCTACAAAGGGACTGACCGACTTAATACAGAACCGTTCCCGGAAGGCCTCGACGAGCTTCTTGCCGGGGAGATCACCCGTGTCGAACGCATTGTAGGGATTAAGAGGCGGTAGCGGACGGGTTGCGCACCTGAAGTGGGGAACCGGCCATCCAACAACGGCATGCACCCGACGCCCCTTCACGTTGCCTCTCAGGATAGTTGAATCGGGGCGCGGATGATTCCATTACGGAAGGTGTTTGCCAGTTCGACGAGGTCGACATGCCACATTATTTAACGGCCCAGCAGGCGAAAGAGGTTTCACAATGGTTGAATTGGTTCAGACAAGTGTTCCAAGACGGCGACGGCGAGTCGATTAGGATGGCGGTAGTGAATTCCCACGAACTGCCGGAGATACGCGCGACCTTTGATAACCTTGCTCGCCTCGACGAGGCCCTCGACGGAGAGGCTGTCGACGGCCTCGTCGAATTGAATCCCGCCCTCATCCCGGTGCTAAAGAGGGTAATCGTTTCGGTCCGGCGAAATGAAGCCGGCAGAATCGAGTACGATCGTGAGCGGGCACGACACCCGGATGTGCTCCGCGCCTTCGAAACGTAGAATCGAGCCAATCGAGTCGCTGCTGGGATAGTACTGGCTGCGATCCGCCGAGCCGATGAGGATGCCGCGGCTCACAGACTACCTGCCGGTCAAGTTAGTTGAGGAGAAGCCGTGGGGCCCGTCGCAGCTCGGGGATCGCGTCTATGACGAGAAGTTCGGCATCCTCCAAGCGCCGCTGCAGCCCTTTGCGGACATGGAATTCTACCGCCGGAGGTGCGCCATCCGGGGCCGGGGCGTCGTCGTCGCGTACCTCGACATCGACAAGTTCAAGGACTTCAACCGCGCCTATCTCGAAACTAAGGTCGATCACCTCGTGCTCCCGCGCTTCATGGAGGCGGTCGAGGCCCACGTCTACGCACACGGCTTCGCCTACCGGTACGGGGGCGACGAGTACGCTCTGCTGCTCCCGAACATGGACGCCGAGCTGGCGGCCGCGTTCCTGAATCAGCTGCGAAGGAAGGTCGGCGAGGTCGAGTACCCCGGGACGGACAAGAAGACCACCGTGTCCATCGGGTTCGTCCTAGTCGGCCTTGACAGTCACCTGACTGATCGCGAGGCGCTGAGGCTGGCCAACCAGGCAAAGAACCACGCCAAGCAGGGCGGGCGGGACCGCCTAGCGACTTACGTCGGTGATCTTTTCAGGCAGGAAGACCTGCGCTTCCTAGCTCGGCAGGGTAATGTAGCTGCTCGTAGGTCACGCCGTTCGTGAGGCCTCTCCAGTACGGACTTCGCCGGCGGCGCGGAAGGTATTGGACTACCGAACGTGAAGGATCAGGAGTACTCGTGGATGCAGGCGGCATAAGGCCCGACACGCACACACTCTCATTCCGCAGGGATCTGCTGCGACGGGGGTTCTGGCTTTACGTGTGGGAGATCACGGCCCCGGGCCGGGGGCGTATCCACTACGTGGGCTGAACGGGCGACAGTTCGTCGAGTCACGCGCAGTCCCCGTTTAACCGCATGGGGCAACACCTCGGCTTCAACGCCAGAAGCAACGTGAGGTGGTCTAATTTAGCCGGAGACGATCCTCTCGCTAGAATAGAGCGATGAGGAAATACGACGACGAGTTCAAGCGCGAGGCGGTGCGCAAGGTTCACGACGGGCAGTCGGTGGCCTCGGTCGCCCGCGAGTTGGGCTGCGCCGAGGGCCTGCTCCACCGCTGGAAGCGCGGCGCGCTGGATGTCGGCTCCGACTCGGAAAAGGAAGTCATCGCCTTGCGCCGGGAGCCGCGCGAGGTCGAGATGGGGCGCGACATCCTAAAAAAGGCGGCGCTTATCTTCGGCAGGAGCGGGTAGTCAGGTACGGCTTCATTGCCGCCGGGAGGGCCTGTTACCCGGCGCGGATATTATGTCGTGTGATGCGCGTGTCCGCGAGCGCCTACCGCGCCTACGCGAGCGGCAACAGTTACGCGCTCAGCCCGCGACAAGCGGCGCTCGCCGTGCGCGTCAAAGAGACGTTTTACCTGCACCGCCGGCGCTATGGCGCTAGGCGCATCGCCGCGCACCTCAAGGCAGAGGGGCATCAAGCCGGGCGGTGTAGAGTACGGACACTGATGCGCGGGCTTGAGTTGCAGGCCATCCGCCCGCGCCGCTTCGTGCCGCGCACCACCGACTCGCGGCACGGGGTCGAGCCGAGTCCGAACCTGTTGCTCGGCGACGGGAACGCGCCGCGGAGGCCACGTGCGGTCGTCGTCGGCGACATTACTTATCCGCCTTTGCAGCCGGGCGGGTGGGGCTACCCGGCGAGTTGGCAAGATAAGTTCACCAAGCGCGTTGTTGGCTGGGCGGTCGCGGAGCGGATGACGGAATGGCCGGTCATCACAGCGCTTGAGAAAGCGCTCGCACAAGGAGGCGTCGGGCGCGGGGCCATCATCCACAGCGATCAGGGCAGCCGGTACGTGTCGAATAACTTCGGCGCGCTGCTGCGAGCTCACGGATGCCGACAGAGCATGCCGAGGCGCGGTAACTGTTACGCCAACGCGCGGGCGGAGAGCTTCCTCTCGCGCTACAAGGCCGAGTTGTTAGAAGGCGGCGCGTTCGAGGACGTGAGCCAGGCGCGGAGCGAGACCTTCGGCTACGTCGAAGGCTACTACAGCCGGGTGCGACGCCATTCGGCTCTCGGCTGTAAAACGCCGGAGGAGTTCGAGCGGGGGTGGGAGATCGAAACGAAAGGAGGAAGTAGCGAGAGGGTCTCGTCCGGGAAAACTTGACCACCTCACTCGGCTGCGGCGGCGCGGGGCGGCGCGCCGCCCGCCACCTCCGCGATGTTATCGCCGGCCTCCACGTCGATGAGCAGGTTTCGCGGGTCGATGCCGGCACGGGCGGGCTCCCACGGCACCGTCAGTGTGATGCGCTGCTCGCCGGAGCGGACGCGGTGCATCCGCAGGTACGGCGGCGCGGCCGTCCCCCCGTCCCCCGCCGCCGCGAACACGCCGATCTCGACGAGGTCGTCCATCGGAACCTCCGTCTCGACGCCCGCCTCATCTACCACCACCTCGCGCGCCCGCACGTCGAGCGTCACGCGCCACCCGCCCGTCCCCGTCCGCTCCGCCTCGACCCGCTTCGCCGCAAGCTCCCAGTAGGTGTTCGCCTCGAACAGATCCGCGAGCAGATACCGAAGCTCCGGGGGCGTGACCGCCTGTAGCTCCCTGTAGAGATCGAGCGTGGTCGGTAGCGGGGGCTTCCTTGAGCCGTGCCTCTCGAAGAAGCGCCGCAGCGCGGCCTCCACCCGGTCGACCCCGACGTACTCGCGCACGGCGTACAGCGCGAGTGGGCCTTTGCGGTAGTACAGGAATCTGTCGTTCGCCCGCAGCAGCGGGGGGCCGGCGCGGGGGCGCGGGCCGAGGTACGACGCCCGCATCGCGCCGAGGAGCCGTTCGAGCTGCTCGCGGCCGTGGTGAGCCTCGACGATCTCCAGCGCGGAGTACCAGGCCAGCCCCTCGACGAGCAGCGCGCCGCCCTCGACCGGGGCTGGCACGAGCTGGTTGCCCCACCACTGGTGCGCCACCTCGTGCGCGACCACGGCGGACGGCAGGTCGATGCCGCGCGGCTCGGCCTCGGGGTTGATGAGGGAGAACCCTTCCATGTAACGGATGTTGACGGGGTGTGCGTAGAGCGTGCGCCCGCTGCCGGGGTGCTCCACGAACCGAATCTGGCGGTGCGGATAAGGGCCGAGCCGCTTGGTCAGAAACTCAAGCGACGCCTTGACGCTGCGCATCATGCGTTCGACGTTCATGGCGTGCGCGGGGTGGTGGAAGATTTGAATCTCGACATCGTTCCAGCGCGCCTCGCGCACGGCGTAGGCGGCGGAGAAGAAGGCGAAGTTGTTCAGGATCGGCGCGTCGGTGGCGTAGTGGAAGTAGCGGCGACCGTCCTCGGCCCACGCCCGGCGCAGCGCACCGGGGGCCACGGCCGTCTGCCCCTCGTCCGTGCCCACGACGGCCTCGAACATGATCGGCTCCAGCCAAGCGACATCCATGAGCGCCGCGGGGTCGTCATGGGGCGTGACCTCCGGGCGCGGGGTTAGACCGAGTGCCCGGCGCTGCCCCGCGTCCTGAACCTCGCGGCCATCCTCGTAGCCGACGCCGGGGAGCCACCCCATCCCGAAGAACGTGCCGTTCGGGACCACGGACGCGTCGATGCCGCTCGTCGGGAAGCCGCGCGGGTCGTAGCGCACTTCGAACTCGAACCTCAACGAGTCGCCGGGACGAAGGGGCGTCTCTAAGGCGTAGATGCGGTGGCCGAGCTTCTCGTCCAACAGCTCGGCCCGCGCCGGCCGGTCGAAGCCCACCGCGCGGGTTTCGACCCCCAAAGCGGTTGCCACGTGAATCGCTTCGATGGTCGCCTCGGTCTTGTTCAGGAGGTGATAAGTCCCGCGAATCTCCACCGTTCGTCGCTGAGGATAAATCTCGACGCGAAGGTTCACGGCAACGGGGCGCGGCTGCGGGGCGCGCGCGTAACCTCCGTAGCGCCGCTCGTACTCGGCCCTCCACTCCTCCCCGCTCGGCGGGGCGTGGCTCGCGTACAGCACGCTCGTGTTGTAATAGATCAGGCCGCCGAAGGTCAGGACGAGTGAGGCGGCCGCGAGCGCGGGCGCGGCCGTCCGGCGCGTGAGGCGGCTGCGCGCCACGCGGAGTCGCGTTCGGAGTGCCCGCTCCGTGCCCCGCGGCCAGAGGAGCACGCCCGCGACGGCGAGCAGCAGCGCCCACGCCGCCCAGTAGAGCTTGAACAGGAGCCACGGCCCGACGAACGGCTGGAGGCCGCGCATGTCCGAGTACGACCACCCCGGGTCCGACCCGTAGACGAGCAGTCCGGGCTCGACTCCGAACTGCGGGCCGAAGGCCACGAGCAGGTAGGCGATGACCGCGATCAGGTGGCCGACGTACTTCTGGTTGACCAAGACCTGCACGACGAGGGCGAGCAGGGCGAACAGGAGATAGTCGGTGAGCCGAATCCCGAAGAGGACTCGCGCGTACAGCCCCGGCTCGAACTCGTAGTAGCCCATGCGCGCCTGCACGAGCATCGCGGCCGCCGTTATCAGCGCCTGCGCCGCGGCGAGCGCGAAGGCTACACCAGCGAACTTGCCCGCGAAGGAGACCCACACGGGCACGGGCGCCGCGCCCGTGATCTCATTCAGGCGGGCCTCGCGCTCGCGCCAGACCAGCTCGCCCGCGTAGTAGACGATAAGCAGCGGGATGACCAGCCAGATGCCGTTATCGGCGGCGTATTCCAGGACGTTGACGAACTGCCCGGTGGTGGGGAGCTGCGGAAAGCCCTCGTCCTGGAAATACAGGGGCCCGACCAGGTTCACGAGCACGGCCAAGCACACGAGGGCAGGCCCGCCCCAGCCCTTCACGATCAGCTTGAACGACTCCCGCGCGACGGCGAGCGTCTGGCGCACACGGGTCGCCGGCCCGAACGTCCGTCGGACGCGCGGCACGGCGGCCGTGGCGCTCC
>DATCVD010000752.1:0-2695 GCA_036567125.1 Pyrinomonadaceae bacterium
GACGCCCCGGCGAGGGCGCGCGCTTCGAGATACGCCTCCCGCTCGAACCGGCGGCGGCGCGGGCTGGCGGCGCGGGAGGCAACGGCGCGAAAAGAGTTTGACAGTCTGCCTTTTTGCGGTTAGTGACGTTGGCGTAACGGGAGCGATGAGTGATGGCTAAAAGTGAAGCGGGCGACAAGTTCAGCCTCCTGATCATCGACGACGAGGAGGCCGCGCGCTACGGGATGCGGCGCGCGCTCGAACAGTTCGGCTACTCGGTCGAGGAGGCCGAGAGCATCGACGAGGCGCGGCCCATCATGGCCGCGAGCACGCACGACCTGATGCTGCTCGACGTGAACCTGCCCGGCCAGAGCGGCCTCGAATTCTTGCAGGAGATGAAGGTCTGGAAGGGCGCGGCCCCGCTCGTCATCCTGATCACGGCGCACGGCTCCGAGCGGATGGCCGTCGAGGCGATGAAGGCCGGCGCGTACGACTACCTGCCCAAGCCCTTCGAGGTTGACGATCTGCGCCTCGCCGTCAAGAACGCGCTCGAAACCATCGCGCTGCGCCGGGAGAACCAGCGACTCCGCGAGCGGATCGAACTCGAAGCGCGCGCGCAGGGCACGCTCATCGGCGACTCCGCTTCGATGGCGCGCGTCCGCTCGCTCATCGAGAAGGTGGCCGAGACGGACGCGACCGTGCTCGTGCGCGGCGAGTCGGGCACGGGCAAGGAGCTCGTCGCGCGCGAACTCCACGAGCGCAGCACGGGCCGCCGCCGCGGCGCGTTCGTCGCGGTCAACTGCGCGGCGCTGCCTTCGGAGTTGATCGAGTCGGAGTTGTTCGGCCACGAGAAGGGCGCGTTCACGGGCGCGTCGGCGCGGCGGCACGGGAAGTTCGAGCAGGCGCAGGGCGGCACGCTCTTCCTCGACGAGATCGGCGACATGAGCGCGAACGTGCAGGCGAAACTGCTGCGCGCGCTCGAAGACCGGCACATCGAACGGCTCGGCGGCTCCGACTCGATCCCCGTGGACGTGCGCATCGTCAGCGCCACGCACCGGCCGCTCGAACAGGAGATCGAGCGCGGCAACTTCCGCCCAGACCTCTTCTACCGCCTGCGCGTCGTCACCATCGACGTGCCGCCCCTGCGCGAGCGGCGCGAAGACATCCCGCACCTCGCCGAGACGTTCGCGCGCTTGGCCGCCGACCGGCACAACCTGCCGCCGCGCGGCATCTCGCCCGCGGCGATGCGCCGGCTCGTCGAGCACGACTGGCCGGGCAACGTGAGGGAGCTGAAGAACGCGGTCGAGCGCGCGATGGTCTTGGCCAGCGGCGACGATTTGAAGCCCGACGATCTGCCCGACGAGATCGCGCCGGCGGCGGCGAAGGCCGCCGGCGCGGCGGCGGCGGCGTTAACGGCCGAACAGGTCGAAGGCGGTTTGAGCGTCCCGTTCACGGCCGACTTCCGCGAAGACCGGCGCGAGTTCGAGCGGCGCTACATCACGCGCTGCCTCGACGAGTCGGGCGGCAACGTCACGCGCGCGGCCGCGATGCTCGGCATGCACCGCCAGTCGCTCCAACACAAGCTGCGCGAACTCGGCCTCGCGCGCCGCTACGTCTCCGTCGGCGGCGACGACCCCGCGGCCCAGAGCGAGCAGGAGCAGTGAGAACCGTCGGCGCGGGGCGGGGCGGCCCGCTTTGCCTTCTGCGCGCCCGGCCTTTAGACTCGCCTCGCCCCGCGCGCCCGAGCAGGGCGCTCGAAGTCTCTCGCCGCAACTCCGCCCGGTCGATCCGAATGTCCGACGGCACGAACAACTCTCGCGCGCCTGAGAGCGCGGCCGGACGAAAACTCCGGCGCGGCGATCCCCCGTCGGCCGAAGTCGAGTTGCTGCTGCTCTGCGCGCGCGTAGAGCCGGGCGAAGGCGAACGGCAAAGAATCTCCGAGTTGATCCGCGGCGGTCTGGACTGGAACGCCGTCGTGGACGGCGCGCTGCGCCACGCGCTCGTGCCGCTCGTTCACCTACACCTCAGCGCCCCCTCGACGCCGGCGCTGCCGGCCGACGCCGCCGCGCGTTTGCGCGCGCTCGCGCAGCGGATGGCCGCGCTCAACTCCTACCTCGCCGGCGAGCTGCGCGATCTGCTCAAGGAATTTTCCGCGCGCGGCATCGCGGCCATCCCGTACAAAGGCCCGGCGCTCGCGCTCGAAGCTTACGGGCGCGCGTCCCTACGTCAGTTCTGCGACCTCGACATCATCGTGCCCGCGCGCGACCTGCGGCCGGCCGCCGAAGTCGTTCGCGGGCGCGGCTACGCGCCCTACCGCGATCTGGGCGAGTCGCAACTCGCCGTGATGCTGCGGACGCAGTGCAACGTGCCGTTTACGCGCGACCGCGACCGCAGCGTCGTGGAAATTCATTGGGACGTGTGCGCGCCGGACTTCGCCCGCCCGCTCGCGCGCGAAGAGTTCTGGGCGCGCAGCCGCGAGTCGGAATTCTTCGGCGCGCCCTCGCGCTCGCTCGCCGTCGAAGACCTGCTGCTCGCGCTCTGCGTCCACGGCTCGAAGCACCGCTGGGAGCAACTGAGTTGGGTCTGCGACGTGGCGCAACTCCTGAGCAAAAACCCGAACCTCCGCGCGGCCGAACTGCTCGAACGCGCGGGCCGCGGCGGCTGCCGCCGGATGCTCCTGCTCGGCCTCCGACTCGCGCACGAACTGCTCGGCGCG
>DATCVD010000753.1:0-5302 GCA_036567125.1 Pyrinomonadaceae bacterium
CGGGCGTCTGTCGCCCGAGGTCGCCGCGCTCGCCACGCGCAACCCCGGCGCGATCATCGGGGTGGGCGGGAACGTGCCGCAGTCGGCCACGCGCGGACTCGATTTGATGAGCGCCGAGATCAGCAGCAGCGTCGCCTCGATCCGCCAGTTCTACGGCTCGGTCGCCACGACGCCGTCGGGCTTCCAGATGCAGACGGTGCTGCGCACCGAGACGGCCGGCGCGGCGCGCACGCTCTCCGACACCGTCGCGGGCCTCAAGCAGTTCGCGCCGATCCTGCTCTCGCGGATGGCGGAGCCGCGCGCGGGACTTCTGCGCGGCGTCGTCGAAGACACGCGCGTCGCGGCCGAGGGCAACGAGGTGCGGATCGAACTCGCGCTCGCGCAGACGGCCGCCGCCGCGCTGATCGACGCGTTCTGACGCGCCAGACTCCGACTCGCGCGGCCGACTAAAACGTGGAGGCCGCTCACGCAAGCGTGAGCGGCCTCCACGTTTTTGAGTCGGCCGGCCTTCCTCGCGGCGGCGCGGGACGCCCGAAGTGTTACGGCGCGCCGGGCGCTTCGAGCGCGTCGGCCGTGCCGGCGCGCTTGAGCACGTCGTCGTCGATCCTGATCTCGTCCTCGCGCTCCAGCCGCGCGCGGATCGCGGCGACGTAGTCCTCGAAGACGTTGGCGCGGCGCGTCGAGAGCATCGTGTCGGTCAACTGACTGCGCTGCGCGGCGAACAGGGTCGGGTCGGGGTCTGCGCGCTTGTCGGCCGCGACGACCACCCACACGTCGCCGATCTTAACGGGCCGGCGCGAGACCTCGCCCCCCTTGAGCGCGAGGATCGCTTCGTCGGCTTCGGGGCTGGTGCCCGCCTCCTCGATGGGCGTCGAGATGCGGTACTGCGGGAGCGTCGCGGTCTTGAGGCCGAGCTGTTCGGCGGCGGACTTGAGCGCGGCCGGCGTCGCGGCGTTGGCGAGTTCCTTCGCCGTCTGTTCGAGTTGCGCGCGCGCGCGATCCTGCTTGACGCGCGCGACCACCTGCTCGCGCACCTCCGCGAATTCGGGGATGCGCGGCTCGCGCTTCTCGACGAGCGCGGGGACGGCGAAACCGTTCGAGACGGCGACGCGGTCGCCGATGTCGCCCGCGTTTTCCAGCGGCTTGATCGCCTCCTCGAAGGTCGGGTTGCTGCCGATCGAGGGGACGCTGTCGCCCGGCTTGACGAAGGGCGTCTCCTTCACCATCTCGGCCGCGCCCATGTTGGCCTCGGCCGCGAACTCCTGCGCCACCTTCTGGAAGTCCTTCGTCTCCTTCAGGCGCGCCGCGGCGCGCTGGGCGATGTCGGCCGCGGCCCGGTAGCCGCGCGTGTTGCGCTGCGAGACGAGCAGCTCCGGCTTCGCCTCCTCGAAGGTCTTCTCAATGGACTCGCCGCGGCGGAAGATGTAGTAGGCGTTGCCGTACTTGACCGGGTCGTTGATCTGGCCCTCGACGAGCTGGAAGAGCTGCTGCTGCGCCGGGTCTTTCGACCCCGCGCGCTGGCGGACGGGCGCGGGCAGCCACCCGCCGTTCTTCGCCGTCGCCGGGTCTTCCGAGTTGCCGCGCGCGACCTCGGCGAACTTGTCGGCCGAGACGATGAGCGTGTCGCCGCCGCGCATCTCGGCGGCGAGGCGCGTGGCCTTCGCCAAGACCTCCTGATCGAGCTTCGGGTCGGCCACCTTCAAAACGATCTGCTGCGCGCGCACGCCGGCCACCTTGTTCTCCGGCTTGATCTGATCGTAGGCGGCGCGCAGGTCTTCATCCGAGATGTTCAGCCGCGCGCCGGCCTTCGCCTGATCGACGAAGAGGTAGCGGATCTTCTTCTGCGGTTCGAGGAAGCGGAACTCGGCCTTCTTCTCCTCGAAGTACTTTTGCAGCTCCTCCTCCGAAGGCTGAATCTTCTCGGCCAGCTTGTCGGCCGTGACGGCGGCGTAGGTCAGATCGAACGTGGTGTTCTTGCGCCGCCAGTCCTCCTCGACCTCCTTCTCCGAGACCGTCACGCCGGCCGTCACGAAGGCGCGCAGCTTCTCGGCCGCGATCTCCTCGCGCAGCGCGTCCTCGAAGCGCGCGACGTTGCCGAAGCGCGCCGTCACCGAATCGCGGTAACGCTCGATCCCGACGAACTTGCCCGAAGGGTCTTTGAACTGCTCGCGGATCTTCGCCGCGACCTCGGCGTCCGAGGCCGAGAGGCCGAGGCGCTCGGCCTCCTGCGCGACGACCTTGCCGCGGATCAGGCCGCTCAGCATCGTCCGCTCGCTCAGGCCGAGCTGCGCGAGGCTGATCTGGCCGCCGAACTGCTGCGCGTACGCCTCCTTCTGCCGGTTCAGGTCTCCGACCGTGATCTCGTCGCCGCGCACCCGCGCCACGACCTCCGTGTTCGAGGCCGCGGCGGCCGCGCCCTGATTGCGGCTCGGCGCGTAGAAGAGGACGAGGCTGAGGGCCATCAGCCCCGCGAAGATGAGGAGGATGTACTTGTTAGTCCGCTTCATGCGGCTCATCTGCTTGAGCATTGCTTAACTTCCCCGATCTTAGACTGAGACTTTTCGCGGAATTCGCGTGGCGCGGCAAGGGGGGCGCGGCCGGGCGCGACCCCGACGCCACGGCTGACTTACGGGCCGCCCCCGCCCGCGAACCGCGAATTGTAATCGACGCCCGCGCGCCGCCGCAAACCGGGAGGGCGGAGGTCAGAGGTTAGAGGTCAGAGGCTGGTAAGAAGAAAGGGGAAGAAGCGCGGGGAGGAGGCCGGGGCCGCCGAATCTCAAGGGGCGGCGTTCGAGGCAACCGAATTTTAAAGATTCAATCACGAATCTCTGATCTAACCTCTAACCTCTAACCTCTAGCCTCTCCCCTGTTGTATCATCTCGGCCATGCAAGACTCCCTGTGGCTGTGGGCCGGTTTCACGGCCTTCATCCTGCTGATGCTCGCCGTCGATCTGGGCCTGTTCAACCGCAAGGCCCACACCGTCACCTACAAGCAGTCCGTCATCTGGAGCATCGTCTGGATTTCGCTGGCGCTCGCCTTCACGGGCGTCGTCTACTGGCGCTGCTCCGCGCCGGGCGTCTGCCAAGCGCCGCCGAGCGAGGCCGTCTTCCAGTACCTGACCGGCTACATCATCGAGCTGTCGCTCTCCGTCGATAACCTGTTCGTCTTCCTGCTCCTGTTCTCCTACTTCAAAGTCCCGGCCAAGTACCAGCACCGCGTCCTGTTCTGGGGCGTGCTCGGCGCGCTCGTGATGCGCGCCGTGATGATCGGCGTCGGCGCGGTTTTAATCGAGAAGTTCCACTGGATCATCTACCTGTTCGGCGCGTTCCTCGTGTACACCGGCATCAAGATGTTCCAGCAGGGCGAGGCGGACGTTGACCCGGAGCACTCGCCGGTCGTGCGCTTCGTCCGCCGCTTCATCCCGATCGCGCGCGGCTACGACGGGCAGAAATTCTTCACGGTCGTGGACGGCAAGCGGCACGGCACGCTCCTGCTGCTCGTGCTGGCGACGGTCGAGTTCACCGACCTCGTCTTCGCCGTCGACTCCATCCCCGCGATCTTCGGCATCACGACCGATCCGTTCATCGTCTACACGTCGAACGTCTTCGCCATCCTCGGCCTGCGCACCTTCTACTTCCTGCTCGCCGGCGTGGTCGAGAAGTTCCACTACCTGAAGATCGGGCTGGCCGTCGTCCTGACCTTCGTCGGCGTCAAGATGCTGACCGAGGGCTTCGTCCACGACTACATCAGCAAGGGCAGCATCATCCTGATCTCGCTCGGCTTCGTCGTGCTCGTGCTCGTCGCCTCCGTCATCGCCTCGCTCATCTGGCCCAAAGAGGCCGAGACGCACATCGAGGTCGAGCTGCCCGAAGGCTTCGGCTCCCCCTTCGACGACGATCAGGGACGCCTCGGCGGCGACGAGCGGCTAGCCGACGGCGCGCCCGCGCAGCCGGCGAGCGCCGCGGGCGATGGCGACGAGGAGTCGGCCCTCAAGACGGGGAAATCCGCTTAAATCCCGCTAAAAACCGCGAGGGCCGGCGCGCATCGGGGCCGCGCCGGCCCTCGCGCCGCCTGCTGAAAAACTTGCAGCGCGCCCCCGAAAAATTGGTAGTTGAAGCCGCGCGCCCGCGTGTGCTAAGTTGCTTGAGGGGCGAAAGTGCCGCGCTTTCGGCCCCGCCCCTTTGCCCCTCCACTCGGGCCGGCGCGCACAGCGCGCGGCCGCGACGCCCGAAACCCAAGTCCTAACTTACAACCCGCCTCACTCCGAGTCCGCCTTTACTTTCCAGATGGCGACTGCCGACAAGATTGTCCCCAAAGGATCGCGCTTCGAGGTCGAGTGGCTCGTCCTCTCGAAGCGGATGATCTACGCCAGCGTCTTGGCCGTGCTGCTCGCCGTCGCGGCGGCCGGCGCGGGGGCGTACGTGTGGCTCTACGGCAGCCCGTTCGGCAAGGCCGACGCCGAGTCGGCCGAGTCGGGCGGGGCGCGCTTCCTCTCCTTCGACGGCGACGTGCAGGTGGTGCGCGCCGAGACGCGCGAGCGCCTGCTGGTGAGCGGCGACACGCGGCTCTACCCCGGCGACCTCGTGCAGACGCAGGCCGACGGCCGCGCGCGCATCCAGCTCGCCGACGGATCGACCTTGGTCGTCCGGCCCAACTCCGTCGTTACCATCCGCGACAACGCGCGCTCGGACGACGGCGCGCGCACGCAGGTTCGCGTCGCGGTCGAGCGCGGCCAAGTCAACGTCCGCACCGAGGAGCAGACGGAAGGCTCGCGCAACGTCGTCGAGACGCCGCTCACCAAGAACAACCTCGGCGCGCAGACCGGCGCGTCCTTCGGCGTGCGCGACGACAACACGGAGGAAGTCCGGGTTGACGCCGGGCGGATCGAGACCGTGACGCGCGGCGGCGAGAAAACGGTCGTGTCGGGCGGCCAGTACGTCGCGCTCAACCAGTCGGGCGCGGTCAAGCACCGCGAGCGGCTGTTAGACATCCCCCTGCCCGTCACGCCGCGCGATCTGGAAAAGATCGCGGCCGGCGCGGCCGGCACGGCCGACGTGCTGCTGCGCTGGCAGCGCCCGGCGTCGGGCGCGGCGCGCCACTACCGCGTCGAGGTCGCCAGCTCCCCCTTCTTCGTGCCGGCCGGCAAGGTCACCGAGCGCGACCAGCTTGAGACCACGAGCTTCAACGTCTCGGAGCTGCGCACGGGCGTCTTCTTCTGGCGCGTGCGGGCCGTCGCGCCTTCCGGCCAGACGAGCGACTGGTGCGAGCCGCAGAAGTTCACGGTCGCCGCGGCCGCGGCGG
>DATCVD010000754.1:0-6417 GCA_036567125.1 Pyrinomonadaceae bacterium
CTCCGGGCCCATCCCGCGCTCGGCGTTGCGCTCGGCCTCCCGCTCCAAGTGGAAGCGCAACTCCTCGTCGAGCTCGCCGTCCATCGCGGCCCGGCCGAACAGGGCGCGGGCGCGCCTCGCCAACGCTCTCAGCATGGGGGGGAACCTCCCTTCAGTCGTGTTGCAGGATCAGGCCCGTCGCGAGGGTCTTGAGGATCAGCAGGTCGAGCGTGCCTCGGAGCAGATCGGTTTTACCGGCCTCTCGTCTCTTGTAGATCATCGACAAGAGCTTCTACACCCGCTCTTGTAGAATGTCAACAGGAAAGTGCTGGCGGCGTCAGATCAGGAGAGGATTAACGGAGACTTGGGCAGAGCCAATACCTCGGCGCATTTTCAGCTTCTCGACGGGCGATAAGAGCATAATGCCGATTGTCAGTTGGAAAAAGCAGCACCGCGCGCGAAATCTGTAATAGACTTTGTTGCCGAACCTGAATCGAGGGGTTTGTAAAAACCTACATCCGAATGAGAGTCATGTCTTCTTCATCCACCCTCAGGGCCGCCGCTCCTACCTTCGTCTGCGACCGCGGCGCGTGCGCGCGTCCTTCATGGAAGGCCCTTGCCCCTGCCCTGTTACTACTGCTTGCCGCGTTTGTGACCGCGCCGGGTCAGGTTAATGAGCCGTCCGCCGGTGCGTCGGGGGGCGCGGCCGCGGCGGGGCGCGCGCCCGCGTCGACGGTTCGAGTGGGCGTCGAAACTTTTCTCGCCGACGTGCCGCCCGCGCTCCGCGGGAAGCGGGTCGGGTTGATCACCAACCACACCGGGATCGACCGGTCGGGGGCTTCGGACATCGACCTGATAGCGAAGCACCCGCACCTGAAGCTGGTCGCCTTGTTGGCTCCTGAGCACGGCATCCGGGGCACGGTCGAGGCGGGCGAGAAGATCGTGGACGAGGCCGATCCCAAGACGGGCGTCCCCGTCTACTCGCTCTACAAGTCCGAGGATCGCGGCCCCACGCCGGAGATGCTCAAGGACGTGGACGTTCTGGTCTACGACCTCCAAGAGGTCGGGGGCCGCACTTGGACTTACGTCTCCACCATGGCCCTCGCGATGCAGGCCGCCGCGAGGAAGGGCATCCCGTTCGTCGTCCTCGACCGCCCTAACCCGATTGGCGGAGAGATCGTCGAAGGCGCGCTGCTCGACCCCCGTTTCAAGTCGTTCGTCGGGATGTACCCCATCCCGGCGCGCCACGGGATGACGGTCGGGGAACTCGCCACCCTCTTCAACCGGAAGTACGGCATTACCGCTGACCTCATCGTCGCGCGGGTCGAGAACTGGCGGCGCTCGCAGTGGTTCGACGAGACCGGGCTGCCGTGGGTGAACCCCTCGCCCAACCTCCGCTCGCTGGCCGCGCTGACGAGCTACCCCGGATCGGTCTACTTCGAGGGCACTAACCTGAGCGAGGGCAGGGGCACCGACCGGCCCTTCGAGCAGATCGGCGCCCCTTGGCTGAAGGCGCGGGAGGTCGCGCGGGTGATGAACGGGCGGCGTCTCCCGGGCGTCCGGTTCGAGGCCATCACGATGGCGGTGGCGCCGACGGCCGCCAAGCACAAGGGGCAGACGATCCCGGCGATCCGGTTCGTCGTCACCGACCGGCGGGCGTACCGCCCGGTCAGAACGTCGCTGCTGCTCATCGACGAGATTCGCAGGCGGCACCCGCGCGATTTCGCTTGGACGGCGACCATAGATCGCCTGACGGGGTCGGACAAGGTGAGGCTCGCCGTCGAAGGCGGTCGGCTCCGCCCTCTCTTGGAGGAGTGGGATCGGGAAGCCAAGGAGTTCCGCGAGAGCCGCAAACCGTACCTGCTCTACCCGTGAGTCACTCACCACGGTGCGGGCGCGAGAGCAGGTGGTCGCGAGCGGGCCTCGCGCGTTTGACTACGTAAATGGCAGGTGGCGGACGCGCGGCTTATGCCGCCCCATTACCGGGTCAGGCCGCGCAAGTGCGGTAACATCCGGCCGCGGTGGTCACCCTTCAAAGGGCAACGACACGAAGAACGTCGAACCCACGCCGACCTGACTCTCGGCCCAGATCTCACCCCGGTGACCGGAGACGATCCGCTTGGCGATGGCTAGGCCCAGACCGGTGCTCGGCTCCCCCCCGGTGCTCCGCACGCTAGTCCTTTCGAACGGCTTGAACAGCCTGTGCATCTCCCCCGCCGGGATGCCCTGCCCTTCGTCCTTCACCGAGAGGAGCACGCCCCGCTCGCCGCGGCTCAACCTCACCTCGACGAGCGTCTGCGGGTGGGAGAATTTGACCGCGTTCTGGATCAGGTTGTTCAAGACCTGCTCGATCTTCGGGGCGTCGAGCATCATGGGCGGCAAGCCCTCGTCACAGCCCAGACGCAAACCGATCCGCTTCTGCTCCGCCAGCAGGCCGTTCAGCTCGACGTTCTTGCGCGTGAGATCGACGATGTCCGTGGGCCGCAAATCCAGCGTCAGCTTCCCGGCCTCGATCTGCGAGATGAAGAGCAGGTCGGTGATCAGCCCGAGCATGAAATCGCTGCTGCGGCTGACGGCCGAGATCATCTTGCGCTGCTGGGGCGTGAGCGCGCCGAACGTCTCCTCAAGCAGAAGCTGGCCGTAGCCCGCGATGATCTGTAAGGGGTTCCGCAGGTCGTGCGCGGCGATGCCGACGAACTCGTTCTTCTGCTCGTTCAGCCTTTCCAACTCGACCGTCCGCCTGACGAGGTCGCGCTGGAGCGTCATCAGCTCGTTGTTGAGGCGGGTGAGGTCGTTGTAGAGGTCGCTGTCGCCGTCGGCCGACGGCGGTTGTAACCCGGCCGCCCTGCCGGCGGCCTGCCGGGCGTCGGGCGTCGTCCCGCACACGCACAACAACTGCTCGTAGATGCCCGACAGGCCGGAGCGCGTGACGGCCCCGGCGATGAAGAGTCCTTCGCCCGTGACGCTCCCGGCGAAGTGGAGTAGCTTCACGCCGCCGCCGGCCGGCAGGTTCAACTCCCAGCCGAAGGCCGCCCCCTGTCGCCCGACCACGTCGAGGAAGGCGCGCGCCTTCTCCGCGCTCCCGCCGTCCACCAAGTCTGCGAAAGTCCGACCCGGCGCCGGCTGTTCGCAGACGCCGAAGCCGTCGTGAAGAACCCGCAGGACGGCGCCCGACGGATCGCACAGGAGGGCGATTGCGGCAGTTCCTTGTTCGGCCGTAGCACTCATTCCTTAAAGACTTGAGCCGCCGCAGAGCCGGTTCGCCGCTTCGACGGCCTGCTCGGCGTCGGCGGCGTAGAAGTCCGCCCCGACCCGCCGCCACAGCTCCGGCTCCAGCGCGAAAGGGTAGCCCCCGACCATGATTTTCACCCCCCGACACGCTCCGTCGGCGCGCGCCGCCGCGATCAACTCTTCGACCGCCCGGAGGTGAAAGGTCATCGTCGCGGAGACGGCGAGGACGTGCGCCTTCCTGTCCGCGACCGCTTGCAGGATGCTCGGCGTCGGAGCGTTCGCGCCGAGGTAGTAGGTGTCCCACCCCTCCATCTCGAAGAAGTCCGCCACCACCCGCACGCCGATCTCGTGCAGCTCGCCGGCGACGCCCGTGGCGACGAGCGCGCGCCCCCGCCTCTCCGTGCGGAAGATGCGCGGGTAGAGCTGCGACATGATGAGCTGCGTGGACGCCGTGCAGTAGTGCTCCTGCGCCACGTTAATCTTGTTCATCTGCCACAGCCGCCCGATCTCGCGCTGCGTGCGCTGGAAGACGTGCAGGTAGATCTCCCTGACGCCCACCCCGGCGTCCGCCGCGTCCAGTACGAGGCGGCTCGCGAGGTGGCGCTCGCCGCGCAACAGCAGGGTCAGGTAGTGCCTCGCCAGCTCGGCGTGCGGGCCTGCCTCGTCGAGCAGCGCCGGGAGTTCCGCGGGCGACTGCGGCAGCCGCTTCAGCCCCGCGTCGAGGTACTCCGAAACCACGCCGCCCGCCTCCGGCCGGAGGTTCCGGCGCAGGGCCTCCCGCATGCACTCGATGTTGCGCGCGAGGTCGGCGGCGGGGACGCCCCGCGCGGCGAGCATCACCTTCGCCCAGCCGACGTAGTCGGCGAACAGGGCCGGGCTCGACGCGGCGACGGCCTCGGCCAAGTAGGAGAGGTGGTAGCGGGCGTCCTGCAAACATTTCTCACGCCCGGCCGGCCCGTAGCGCGACTCCAGCTCCGGCTGCAACTCGTAGTGGCGGGCGGTGATCGCGGCCGCCAGCGACTCGCGCTCGGCCTCTATCGCCCTGCCGACATCCTTGACGACATCCCGCATAGCCGCCGGCCCCTCGGTCATGAAGACACGTGCTCGAAGTAGCGAAGACTCGCGCTGCGCGGGACGAGCTTGAGGCCCTTCGGGATCCCGCTGTGCGAGTCGCGGTAGAGGTGGCTGTGGTGCCACGCCCTGAAACTCGCTTCGTCCTCCCAGTAGGTCAGCAGCCAGATCTCCTGCGGGTCGTCCACCGGGCTGATAACGTCCAGGCGCACGAAGCCCCGCGCCGCCTCGACTAGGCCGGGTCGGTTGACGAAGGCCTCTTTGACCTCGCCCGCCATCTCGTTCGCGATCGTGAACCTGCTGAGGGCAACGAACATCGCCGACCTTACCTTCCGGGGAAGACCCTCCCGTGGGTTGCGGGGCCTCAAGCTTTTGCGAGGCTACCGGCCCGCCCGCTCAGGCAACCCGCCCCGTCTCAGCCTGCCGGGCGTGAGCTGTCAGTTTTTACTCGGCTTAGTATCTCTACCCGCCCGAAAGGGGTTGTGATGGAACTCCCGAGCTACAGGGGGGTAGCGCGGAGACTAACAGAAAATCCCCGCCGCAGGAAGATACTTTATCGACCGAAAGGGCGGCTACCGGAACGGGATCGACAGAGGGTAAATCGGGGGTGAGTTGAAGCCGATAGAGTCTTTCTTGGCAGCCGCGGAGTGAGACTGAGGTTAATCAGAGTCGTACCGGCTCTGTCGTATTCCCCGTGCTTCCTGCGTTAACCAAGCCACGCGCCCCGCGCCGCCGACTCGATTTTTACTCCTCACCATGCCTCAGGAAGTTGACGGCCTTTTGGTCGCGGCTCTCCCGCCCGTCGTCGTAGCGCATGAGGGATATGATCATCCGCTCCGACGCGGCCAACTTACTCCGCTCTTCGCCTCGCTCGTCTTTCCGGTTTATACTTCTCTCGCTCGATTCCAACGAAAACCGTCGGAGGCAGTCATGAAGTCATCCCTGCGCCTCTTCGCGCTCGCGCTCGCGTGCGCGCTCACGGCCGCCGTCGCGGGCTGCGCGCCGGCCGACAACGCCAACTCGAACACGACCGCGACGACCGCCGTCACGCCGCCCGCGCCCACGCCCGCGCCGCAGTCGCTCTCGCAGGTCGAGCGCCCGCAAGGGATCAAGACGCAGATGGGGCAGCGCGGCGAGCAGGACGAGGCCGCGCCGGCCCTGCGCTTCGTCGAGCCGCGCGACGGCGCGACCGTCACGGGTTCGACCGTCAACGTCCGCCTCGCGCTCTCCGGCGACCTCAAGGGCTACAAGCCCGGCAAAGACCCGGCCACGGGCTTGGGCAACCACATCCACGTCATCCTCGACAACGAGCCTTACGAGGCTTACTACAACCTCGATCAGCCGTTCGAGCTGCGCAACGTCACGGCCGGCCGCCACACCCTGCGCGTCTTCGCGTCGCGGCCGTGGCACGAGTCGTACAAGAACGCCGGCTCGTTCCAGATGGTGACGTTCACGGTCAGCGGCGGCGGCGACGCGTCGAAGCCGACCACGACGGGCGCGGGCCAGACGATGGCCGACAACCGCAACGCCGCGAACGCCAACGCGGCGAACGCCAACGCGGCGAACGCCAACGCCGCGGCGTCGCCCGCACCAGCGCGCGAAGGGAAAGATTTGCCGGGCCAGCCGGGCGCGGTCGTCGACGCCGCCAAGCCGATCCTGACCTACAGCCGGCCGAAGGGCGAGTACAAGGGGCCGGACGCCGACGCCATCATGATCGACTTCTGGCTGGCGAACGCCAAACTGCAAGGTGACGGCGGCGAGTACCGCGTCCGCTACTCGGTCGACGGCGGCGAGCAGAAGTTTTTAGACAAGTGGGAGCCGATCTGGCTGTCGGGCTGGTCGGCCGGCACGCACAAAGTCCGCCTCGAACTCGTGGACAAGAGCGGCAACATCGTCGATAACGGCGGCTTCAACGCGACCGAGCGCACGATCACGGTCGTCAGGTGAAAAGCTGTTAGCTGTTAGCTGTTAGCAAAACCAAAAAAACCGAGCGGAAGCGAAAGTTGAAGTCGTCTTCTGCTGCTGGCTAACGGCTAACGGCTAACGGCTAACAGCTACTTAAGGACATTGATCTCAATCGGACGAAAACGCGAACTGTTCGCCGCGCTCGCCGCCGATGTCGCGGCGTGCCGCCCG
>DATCVD010000755.1:0-5591 GCA_036567125.1 Pyrinomonadaceae bacterium
GCAGGGGCGGGCGCTCTCATCAGTAGCGCGCAGGAGTTGAGGGCTTTCACGGCCGACGCGGAGGAGGCCGCGAAGAAATTGCGCGAGCACCGCGCGGCGGCGCACGCCGAGCCGCGCCCGAGCGCGGCCGGGGCGACAGGCGACAAGAAGTCGGACGACGCGGAGGCGGAGGACAAGGCCGGCCAGCCGCAAGTCACGATCCTCACCGAGCCTTACTACGGCTACCCGGCGAAGACGCGCCTCTTCTGCGTTGACGTGACGCCCGCGCCGGGCGTCGCCACCTTCCACCTCGACTTCGTCGCGGTCAACGGGAAACTCCGGCTGCTGACCGTGGTGCCGCAGTAGCGGCGCGGAATTTTGGCCGCGCTCGACGCGCGAAAGAGGGGCGACGCTCGAACAAAGCGTCGCCCCCCTTTCGCGCGGACTCTTCTTCGGGCGGCGTGCTCAGTCCGCCTTCGGCGCGGCGGCGCGGACTTCCGCGGAGACGCCGTCGGCGTACTTCCTGAAGTTCTCGTTAAAGAGGCGCGCGAGGTGGTGGGCCTTCCGGTCGTAAGCCTCCTTGTCCTTCCAAGTGTTGCGCGGGACGAGGACTTCCGCCGGCACGTCGGGGCACGACGCGGGCACGCCCACGCCGAAGACGGGGTCGGGCGTCGTCTCCACGTCCGCGAGCGTGCCGTTCAAGATGGCGCGGATCATGGCGCGCGTGTACTTGATCTTCATGCGCTGGCCTTCGCCGTAGGGGCCGCCCGACCAGCCCGTGTTGACGAGCCAGCACGCGGCCTTGTGCTGCCCGATCTTCTTCCCCAGCAGGTCGGCGTAGACGCCGGGGTGCAAGACCATGAAGGGCGCGCCGAAGCAGGTGGAGAAAGTCGCGGTCGGCTCGGTGACGCCGCGCTCCGTGCCCGCGACCTTCGCGGTGTAGCCGGAGAGGAAGTGGTACATCGCCTGCTCCGGGGTGAGCCGCGAGACGGGCGGCAGCACGCCGAAGGCGTCGGCCGTCAGCATGATGATGTTCGAGGGGTGGCCCGCGTAGCCTTCGGGCACGATGTTCGGGATCGAGGTGAGCGGGTAGGCCGCGCGCGTGTTCTCGGTCTTCGAGGCGTCGTCGAGGTCGGGCACGCGCGTGACCGGATCGAAGACCACGTTCTCCATCACCGTCCCGAACATGCGGGTGGTGCGGTAGATGTCCGGCTCGGCCTCTGCGGAGAGCTTGATGACTTTCGCGTAGCAGCCGCCCTCGAAGTTGAACACCCCGTCGTCCGACCAGCCGTGCTCGTCGTCGCCGATGAGGCGGCGTTCGGGGTCGGCCGAAAGCGTCGTCTTGCCCGTGCCGGAGAGGCCGAAGAAGACGGCCACGTCGCCCTCGTGGCCGACGTTCGCCGAGCAGTGCATCGACATCACACCGCGCTGCGGGAGCAGGTAGTTGAGGATCGTGAAGACCGACTTCTTCGTCTCGCCCGCGTAACTCGTCCCGCCGATGAGGACGAGGCGCTGCGCAAAGTCCATCAGGATGAACGTGGGCGAGCGCGTGCCGTCGCGTTCGGGATCGGCCTTGAAACTGGGGATGTTGACGATGGTGAACTCGGGCGCGTGGGCCTCGCGCGCCGACTCGGCGGGGTTGATGAACATCGTGCGCGCGAAGAGCGAGTGCCACGCCAGTTCCGTGATGATGCGGACGGGCAGGCGGTAGCGCGGGTCGGCCCCGGCGAAGGCGTCCTGCACGAAGAGGTCGCGGCCCGCCGTGTGCGCCATCATGCGGTCGCGCAGCGCGTCGAACGCACCTTGCGGGAACTCCTTGTTGACCTCGCCCCAGAAGACCTTGTCCTCGCTGGAAGGCTCGCGGACGATGGCCTTGTCCTTGGCGGCGCGGCCCGTGTGCTCGCCCGTGTCCACGAGCAGCGCGCCGTCGCGCGAGAAGACGGCCTCCGAGCGGCGCGCGATCTCCTCGTAGAGTTCCGGCGCGGTCAGGTTCCAATAGACGTTCGACGCCTGCGTGATGCCGACGGCGTCCAGCCCCACGCCGCTCACCTTACGCCCCCTGTCCTGCATGACCGACTCTCTCGTCAGAACTGATGCCGCCATCTTCGTCTCCCCTTCAAAAGTATGAGCGCGGAACGCGGCGGGATGAACCTAAAGCAAGCCGCCTTTAGTTCGCCGTTCCGCGTTCCGCGTTTAATTTTCGTCTCTGCTGCGCTGGCGCGAGGCGAGGTCGCGCAGGGCGACCGAGAGGTCGCGCGCGGCGCGCTCGATGCGGTCGGCCGAGGCTTCGAGTTCGTCGGGCGCGCCGCCCGAAGGCGTGTTGACGGCCGCGAGCGCGTCCTCGACCTGCGTGTTGAGCCGCTCGGCGGCCGAGGCCGCCTCCTGCGCGGCGTTCGAACCTTGCCGCGTGCCTCTCCCTGCTGCTCTGTTGGTCACAAAATTATCCCCGTCGGTTCGTTAAAGCCTCTCTCGGTTTCGTGTGGCCGGCTCGCGCCGGTGCGCCGCGGCCGGGCGGGGGCGTGCGTCAGCGGGCCGCTTCAACTCGGAAGTTGTCTTCTCGGATGAAGAGATTTCATACATCAAACGAAAGTCGAAAGCAAGCGACAGGAGGGGGAGTGGGCGGCGGGTTTTGCGCGGTGGCCGGTCAAAAGTAATCGGCCCCGTTTGCCTCCCGCTTCTCACGCCCGCCGCCCGCCGCGCGCCGCTTGCCCGCCCGCCGCTTGCCCGCCCGCGCGCGCTTCTGCTAGATGTGTCGGACGATGTGGGAGAGGCCGGGGAGAGGGGCGTTCACGGCGCGCGAGTGGCGGCTCGTCAGGTCGCACGCGACGCCGGCCGCCGTGCAGGGCTACCTGACGCGGCTGCGCTACAACCGCGAGTTGTGCGGCGGGACGCTGCGCTCGTTCCGCGGGGTCGTCCGCACGGGCGAGGCCCACTGCCTCGAAGCCGCGCTCTCGGCGGCCGCGATCCTCGAACAGCACGGGCGGGAGCCGCTCCTGCTCAGCCTTGAGTCGCAGGACAAACTCGATCACGTCCTCTACGTCTTCCGCGAGCGCGGGCGCTGGGGCGCAATCGCGCGCTCGCGCGATCTCGGCCTGCACGGGCGGCTCCCCGTCTTCCGCTCTCTGCGCGATCTCGCGTGGAGCTACTTCGACACCTACGTCGATCACACGGGCCGCATCACCGGCTACGGCCTCGGCGACCTGCGCGAGTTGGGCGGCTACGACTGGCGGTTCTCGGAAAAGAACGTCTGGAAGGTCGAGCGTTACTTGCAGGAGATTCCGCACGCGGAACTCAAATCATCCGACCGCCGCTACCGGCGGCTGCTCGCGCGCTACAAAGAGTTCCGCCGCGCGCACCCGGCCGGGCATTTAGAGGATTACGCGACGCGGGGCGTGTGGATGATCTAGCTGTTAGCTGTTAGCTGTTAGCTGTTAGCCAGACGGCAAGCGGTAAGTTAAAAGTAGAAGGCAGGAGGCGGTCGCAACTCACGACCGCCTCCCGCCTTTATTGTTTTGCTAACAGCTAACAGCTAACAGCTAACAGCTCTATTGCACCGTCGCCGGCAGGAGTGAGCCGCGGCGGTCGGTGGCGATGGCCGAGCCGTCTTCGCTGACCGCGCCGATCATGCCGTGGAAGTGGATGTCCGTGCCCGACAGGACGAGGAGCACGTCGCCGGCGCGCACCTGCGGGTTGTTGACCCGGAAGCGCACGACCGTGGCGACGCCGTTGACGTGCTCGACCACCTCGAAGTCGAAAGCCTCAGAATCGACCACGACGGTCTGCGAGTTGTTCGAGTAGTTGGTCGGTTCTGCCATAGCGTCTCTTACCTCTGTCCTGCCGCGTACAAACTTTCGGGGCCTGCGGGATAAGTGTGCATGATAGCGCCGCGCGTCGCCCGTTTACAAACCGGCGCTTCAGGGCTGGAACGGGCGGCCGTAGAGTTCCTGATAGACCCAGCCGAGCACGCGCGCCTCGGCCGTGCAGAGCACTTCGAGCCAGCAGCAGGTCAGGTAAACCTCGCGCGCCTCGGCCGCCGGAATCTTTCCGCTCTCCGCGACGGCCGACTCTGAGGGGTCGAGCCGGTAGGCGCTCGTGATCTCCTCGTTCGTGCTCGCGGCGTCGTCGAGCGCGTTGAGCAGCTGCGCGATCCAGCCGTGCAGCGCGCGCTCGTCCGGGTTCGCCATCAAAGCCTGCACGACGCCGACGGCGAGCCGATCCTCGGCCGTGTCGAACTGGAAGACTTCGTCGCCCGCCCGCCGCGCGGCCCGCTGCTTCCACTGGAAGACCTCCTCGGCGCGCGGGTGGCGGACGGCGTTGACGCGCGGGTCGCGGTCGAGGAACCACTGGATCAGGTCGGCCAGCGCGGCGGAGTCGATCCGCCCCGCGGCGTCGCGCTTGAGCGCGGGCGGTTGCTGCTGCGCGTCCGCCCCGTTAGGGTTTGCGCTGCGGGTCATGCGTTTAGACTACTGCGCGACGGCGTCGGCGGCGGCCTCCGGCGCGCGCCGCTCTCGCAGGTACTTGCCGAAGACGCCGTTCCACGGCGGGATGACGACGGAGACCGCGCCGAAGCCCTGCGCCTGACAGGAGAGGCGGATGAGCGGGCGCGGCTCGTCCGTGTCGGCGTAGCCGAGTTGGCGGACGACGCGGCGCTCGCGCGCCTCGACGGGCGAGAGCTTCTCCGCGCCGCCGAGCACGCCGACCCAGCAAGTGCCGCACGAGGCCGAGCGGCACTGCACGGGGATCGGCCCCTCGCCGACGGTGCAGCGCGGATCGACCTGCGACCAGTCGCGCGTGTCGGAGGCCGCGGCCGAGGCGACCTCCTGACTGTGCGTCATCTTGAAGCGCGCGGTCTCGTCGTTCTCG
The DNA here is from genome assembly GCA_036567125.1 of Pyrinomonadaceae bacterium. GTDB lineage: Bacteria > Acidobacteriota > Blastocatellia > Pyrinomonadales > Pyrinomonadaceae > JAIVGV01. The sequence continues at coordinate 4,843 of DATCVD010000755.1, forward strand.
TCCCAGACGACAGTCCAACGCTTGTCGGTCGTGCGCAGGAAGCCGAGCAGGCCCTGCGCGTCGTCGCGCGCGCGCTCGCGCAGGATTTCGTCGGGCGTGCGCCGCAAAAATTTCCGGTCGATGTGAACCTCGCCGGGCGCGGACTTGAACGCCGCGAGGCCGGCCTGACGGACGGTCATGAAGGCCGCGGCCGTGAGGCCGACGACGAGCGAGTCGTCCGTCTTGGCGAGGGCGGCGGCGCGGCGCGCGGCGGAGAGTATCTCGCCGGGGAGTTCGGCCGCCGCGTTCGAGAAGTTGTCGGCGTGCTCGGCGACGGCGCTTTTGACCGCGGGCCAGAAGCGGTGGCCGTAGAAGAAGCGGTGCGAGCGGTCGATCTGATCGCGCAGGCGGTAGTCGCCTTGCAGCAGGAGTCTCTGCGCGAGCGCGCCGGGGTCGTCCGCGCGCTCCAACGCCTCGGCGAGCGCGAGCGGGAAGAAGGCGAACCAGATTTGCGTGGCGTTGCGGTCGACCTCGTGGATCGAGGGCAGCAGCTCCGCGACCGCGCCGGCCCACGCGCCCTCGTCGCGGCCGGCTAAAAATTTCTCGAACTGGGTCTCGACAGTAGTCGTCATCGTCCTTCACTCACCCTGAAAAATTTTCCCCTGACGGATCAAACCGCCAAGTGTACCGGCTCGCGGCGAAACTCTCAAACCGCGCCGCCGCGCGCGCCCGCAAGCGGCGGCGGGCGCGACCGCCGTGAACGGTGCGCG
>DATCVD010000756.1:0-5483 GCA_036567125.1 Pyrinomonadaceae bacterium
GCTCGGCTGCGCGGCGGCGGCCGCCGGCGCGGCGAGGGTTGAGAGCGCGAGGACGAGTGCGGCGAGTCTCGGTGCGGTCGTGTTCACTGTTTTCGGGTTCGCCCCGACGAGGGCCGATGCAAACTCGGGGGCGCGGCGAGTGTTTACGCAGAACGGGCCTTGATAATACGCCCATCCGGCGCGTTATCAAGGCCCGTCTTCGCTCGTCTCGCGGAAACTACGCGCTGCCGCCGCTGCCCGTAAAACCCCGCCCTACTTCTCGCCGCGCGTATCGATTGCGCCCGACAGGAAAAAGACGCCGACGATCCCGAGGATGAACGCGACGGCCCTGATCACCGTCGCCTCGGTCGGATCGTTCGACGACCACTTGCTCATCCTCACACTCAGGTAAGGCCACCAGACGACTGTGACGCACGCGGCGGCCGCGGTGCAGGCCGCCCCGATCCAGAGCCTCTTCTTCCTTCGGCTACTCAGCGCCATGCGAAAGCAGTCACCGTCAAAACGAAACCCCGCCCCCGGCGGCCGCCGACGTGCCTACCTGATCCGCAGATCGTAGGGCAGCATCGCCATCGTCTCGCCGCGCCGGACGCGCTCGAAGAGCGAGAGGTAGCGCAGGCTGCGGCGCACGTCTTCGGGGAGCGACTCGACGACCGCGCTCCGCTGCTGCTGCTCGGCGCGCACGACCGCCCCGTCCGAGCCGCCGCCGCCGCCGAGGAACCGCTCTAAGAAGGTCTGCGGCGCGGGCATCACGACGCGCCGGACGTTCTTGTCGGCCGGGATGTTCGCCAACTGCTTCGCGATCTCGACGGCGCGGTCGAGGCCGCCGAACTCGTCGATCAAGCCCCGCTCCTTGGCCTGCGTGCCCGTCCAGACGCGCCCCTGCGCGACCGAATGCACGTACTCGCGATCCTTGCCGCGCCCCTGCGCGACCTTCGGCAGGAAGTCGTCCCAGTAGAAGCTGTTGAGCATCGACTCGAACTTCTTGCGCTCCTCGTCCGTGAACGGCTCGGTCTCGCGGTACATCGCGGCGTTCTTGCCGCGCGTGACGTACTCGTTGTTGACGCCGATCCAGTCGTAGAAGCCTTTCAGGACGGGCTTGCCGGCGAAGACGCCGATGGAGCCGGTGATGGTCGAAGGCTCGGCGACGATCTTGTTGGCCGTCATCGAGACGTAGTAGCCGCCCGACGCGGCCACATCGCCCATCGAGACGACGACCGGCTTCTTCTGCTTCGCGGCCTCGACCGCGTGCCAGATGATGTCGGACGCGTAGGAAGTCCCGCCGGGGCTGTCGACGCGCAGCACGACGGCCTTGATCGTCTTATCGTCGCGCGCGTCCATCAGGGCTTTGGCGACCGTGTCCGACCCGACCACGGGTTCGCCGAACGCGCCGCCGTCCGACGAACTCCCCGACATGATCGGCCCCGAGGCGTAGATGATCGCGATGCGCTCGGTGCCGGCGAGGCCCACCGTGTCCATCTCGACGCGCCGGTAGTCTGACTCGGCCACTTTGCGCAGCTTCTCTTCGCCCTTGTAGCCGAGCCGCGTCTTCAACTCCTCCTCGACCTCGTCGCGGTACTTCGTGTCGTCGATCAGGCCGGCGGCCTTCGCCTCGTGCGCGCCGAGCGGCGCGTTGTCGATCAGGGCGATCACGTCCTCGGCCGACTTCCCCCGCGCCTCGGAGATCGTCCGCACGAAGCGCCTGTAGAAGTCTTCGAGCACTTCGTTCAAGACTTCGCGGTTGGCCGGCGACATCTCCTTGCGCGTGTACTGCTCGGGCGCGGTCTTGTACTTGCCGATCTGGTAGAAGTCGGCCTTGATGCCGAGCTTCTCCAGCGAGCCGCCGAGCGACATCACGTCCGCGGCGAGGCCGACGATCATCAGGTCGCCGATGGGCGCGACGTAGATGCGGTCGCAGGCCGTGGCGATGTAGTACTCCTTGTTCGTGCCGTACTCCATGTAGGCGTAGGCGGGCTTGCCCGACGCGCGGAAGTCCTTGATCGCCTCGCGTATCTCCTCGGCCTTGCCCCAGCCCGCGCCCGTGATGTCGAACTCGACGAGCACGCCCTTGACGCGCTTGTCGGCCTTCGCCTTCCGCAACTGCGTCAGGAGCGACGTGAGCGAACGCTCGTCGCGCCCGAAGAAGCGGTTGGCCGGGTCTTCGGCGACGTAGTCGGGCAACTGCCCGCCGACGTTGACGACGAGGACGCTGTTGTCGCGCACGTTCGGCTCGGTGTCGAGCATGGCGACGAAGGCGAAGAGGCAGACGGCCGCGACGAGGGCGAGGAACGCGCCGATGCCGACGACCCAGATGACGGTTTTGCCAGTGCGTGTCAGTGCCATGAAAAATTTCTCTCGACCGGAAATGAAATGAGCCGCGCGCCCGCCGCCGGGGAGAACACGAGGCCGCTTGTATTACGCGCCGCCGGGCGGCAAAGTTTTGGGGAGATGTTAGCTAATAGCCGTTAGCGGTTAGCGGTTAGCTGTTAGCAAAACCGAAAACCAAAAAAATGGGGTGGCAGCGAAGGCTGACGTTGTCCCCTTCCGGCTAGCCGCTAACCGCTAACCGCTAACCGCTGACGGCTTCCTTCTCGATCCAGCCGCCGCCTAAAACTTCGTCGCCGCGGTAGAAGACCGTGGCCTGTCCGGGCGTGATGGCGCGCTGCGGCTCGTCGAAGCGGACGCGGGCGCGCGCCTCGCCGATCACTTGAATCGTCGCGGGCGCGGGCTGGTGGCGGTAGCGGACGCGCACCTCGGCGCGCACCGGCTCGCGCGGATCGTCGAACGCGATCCAGTTGACGCCGGCGGCGGCGAACTCGCTTCGGGTTAACTCCTCGTCCGTGCCGACCACGACGCGGTTGCGCCGCGCGTCGATCTGCACGACGTAGAGCGGCCGCTCGGCCGCCAGCCTGAGGCCGCGCCGCTGCCCGACCGTGTAGCGGTGCACGCCGCCGTGCCCGCCCAAGCTCTCGCCGCGCGTGTTGACGATCTCGCCGGCCGCCGGCGTCTCGCCCGCGCGCCCCTCGGCTTCGAGGTAGCGGTCGATGAAGCCCGCGTAGTCGCCGTCGGGCACGAAACAGATTTCCTGCGACTCGGCCTTCTCGGCGACGGGCAGCCCCGCGCGCCGCGCGATCTCACGCGCCTCCGCCTTCGTCAACTCTCCGAGCGGGAAGAGCGCGTGCGCCAGTTGCTCCTGCGTCAGCTCCCACAGGAAGTACGACTGATCCTTCTGCGGGTCGAGGCCGCGCAGGAGTTTGTAGCGCGCGCCCGACTCGTCGAAGCGGACGCGCGCGTAGTGGCCCGTCGCCACCTTCTCGCACCCGAGGCTGCGCGCCAGCCGGTCGAGCGACGCGAACTTCAAACGGCTGTTGCACGCCACGCACGGGATCGGCGTCTCGCCCGCCAGATACGACGCGACGAACGGGGCGACCACCGCGCGCTCGAAGTCGCGCTCAAGGTTGAGGACGTAGAACGGGAAGCCGAGGTCGGCGGCGACGCGCCGCGCGTCGTACACGTCGTCGAGCGAGCAGCAGCGCGACGGCAGGCCCTCGCCGTTCTCGTCCACCGTCAGGTTGCGCCGCTGGTTCCACAACTGCATCGTGAAGCCGACCAGCTCGTGGCCCTGCCCCATCAGCAGCGCGGCCGCCGCCGAACTGTCGACGCCGCCGCTCATGGCAACTGCGATCTTCATAACTCGTGGATCGTGAATAGAAGCTGTTAGCCGTTAGCCGTTAGCCGGAAGAAAACAGATAGCCCCTCGCCACGGTCTTTGTTTCTTGGTTTTGCTAACAGCTAACCGCTAATAGCTAACAGCCGCCATTTAACCCGTTTGCCGCCCTTTTCCGGCGGGTGTTAAGATGCGCCTTCAAGCGAGAAAAATGTCAACAGCCCCAACCGAGAAGGATACCCGAACCGGCGCTAAAGTTCAGCCCGCCGGGCCGCGCCGAAGTCATGCCTGAGAGAGCCATCGAAGAGTACGTCGTCTCGGACGAGCCTTATTACCTGCCGGTCGCGCGCGAGGTCGAGTTGTTCGAGGCGGCGCACGCCGCGCGGCTGCCCGTGATGCTGAAAGGCCCGACGGGCTGCGGCAAGACGCGCTTCGTCGAGCACATGGCGTGGCGGCTGCGCCGGCCGCTCATCACGGTCGCGTGCCACGAAGACCTGTCGGCGACCGACCTCGTCGGCCGCTTCCTCCTCGAAGGCGAGGAGACCGTCTGGCACGACGGGCCGCTCACGGCCGCCGTCCGCCACGGCGCGCTCTGCTACCTGGACGAGGTGGTCGAGGCGCGCAAGGACACGGTCGTCATCATCCACCCCTTAACGGACGACCGCCGCCGCCTCCCCATCGAGAAGCGCGGCACCGTCCTCGACGCGCCCCCGGACTTCATGCTCGTCGTCTCCTACAACCCCGGCTACCAGTCGATCCTGAAAGACCTCAAGCAGTCCACGCGCCAACGCTTCGTCGCGCTGGAGTTCGACTACCCGCCGGCCGAACTCGAAACCGAGATCGTCGCGCGCGAGGGCGGCATCGACTTGGAGGCCGCGCGCGACCTCGTCCAGATCGGCCAGAAGGTGAGAAACCTGCGCGGCCACGGCCTCGAAGAGGGCGTCTCGACGCGCCTCCTGATCTACGCCGCGCAGCTCATCGCCCGCGGCATCGCGCCCACCGCCGCCGCCGAAGTCGCCCTCTGCTCGCCCATCACCGACGACCGCGAGCTGCAACGCGGCATCCGCGAGATCGTCACGACCGTCATCTGACTTCAGACAGAGGGGACGCGATGGAAGAAGACTTGGGCCGGCACTACCTCGCCGACGCGCTGAAAATCTTTCGCAGCAACAAGCAGTTGGCCGAGCGCGCGATGGAGCAGTTGTCGGACGACGAGTTGTTCGCGGCGCCGGACGCGGAGTCGAACAGCGTGGCCGTCATCGTCAAGCACTTGGCGGGCAACATGCGCTCGCGCTGGACGGACTTTCTGACGACGGACGGCGAGAAGCCCGACCGCGACCGCGACTCGGAGTTCGTGCTCGACGGGCGGACTTCGCGCGCGGACGTGCTGCGCTGGTGGGAGGAGGGCTGGCGCGTCGTGTTCGCGGCGGTCGAAGGCTTGCGGCCGGAAGACCTGCTGCGGCGGGTGCCGATCCGCGGCGAGCCGCACACGGTCGTCGAGGCGATCAACCGGCAGCTCTCGCACTACGCGCAGCACGTCGGCCAGATCATCTTCCTCGCCAAGCACCTCCGCTCGTCCGACTGGCAGACGCTGAGCATCGCGCGCGGGCAGTCAGGGAAGTTCAACGAGTCGATGCGCGGGCGCGGGGAGAAAGTCTGAAGTTTGCGTCGCCGGGGGAAAGTTTGAAGTCGTCGTTGTTCCGATGAGCGAGCGCGAGGAAACGGTCGGGCCGGAGGCGGAGGGCGAGTCGGTCGAGCGCGCGCTCGGCGAGCGTCTGCGCGCGGCCGAGGGGGCGTCGGAGCGTCGGTCGCTGGCCGC
>DATCVD010000757.1:0-4832 GCA_036567125.1 Pyrinomonadaceae bacterium
GCACACGCCCTCGGCCGCGCCGGCCGCGGCCTGCCGCGCGGCCTCCGTGTTGGTCGAGGGGAGCGAATCGTAGCGCAGGACGAAGGCTTGAAAGGGCTGGCGCATCCGGGTTCGCATCGCATAGTATCGCAGCGCGCCGCGGCCCGGCCAGCACGCGGCGCGCGCAGCGAAGACCGACCAGCCGATGCTAGAGACCCGACTCGACACGACAGACTTCGGCCCGCGCTTCCCCTACGGCCGTCTCGCGTTCGCCTGCGCGGCCTTCGGCGCGCTCGGCTACCTGTTCGCGCTCGAAACCCGCAACGCGTTCAAGTTCGGCGTTCCCATCACGAACAGCTTCGTCGTCGAGCGCGCCGCCATCGCCTCGTTCGGGCTGCTCGTCTTCTCGTTCCTCGTGCTCCACCTGCTACTCCCGTTGCGGCTGCGCTTTACCGAAGCCGGCATCGCGCGGCGCACGCTCCTGCGCCCGCGCTTCGTCCCGTGGCAGAACGTCCGGGGCGCGCGCCTCACCAGCTACAAGGGCAATCTCTGGCTCGAACTGAAGGTCGCAGACCGCCGCACTTGGATCGTCGTGCCCGTCGGCGAATACCGCCGCGCCGCCTCACTGCTCGCGGAGCTACGCCGCCGCCTGCCCGTCGAGGTGCAAGACCCCGGCGGGCAACTGGCCGCGCGGCTGAAGGACGGGTGACGGCGCGCGGGGCGACTCGACCGGGCAGGGCGGGCGGAGACGCGCGGGAAGGCTGTAGCGGCGCGGCGGCGCAAGAGTTCCGGCGGCCGACGTTCTTGGCAGTGGGCACGCTCGTCAAATCTTTCCGCGCGGAGGTCACTCCGATGAATCCGACGCTCGCACGTCTCCGAGTCCCCGCCATCGTCCTGCTCATCTTCACCGGCACTGCGTTCCTGCTGAAGATGTGCTACATGCCTTTCTGGCAGTGCACGCTGCTCGGCGCGGCGTGGCTGGCGGCGGTCTACTTTTACGCGCGCCTTTCCCACGGCGTCGCGCTGCCTCTCCCGCTGCTCGCGCTCGTCTTCGCGGCCGTCGAGGTGGACGCGCTCGGCAACCTGTTCCGCCTCTACGGGCGGGCCTTCGGCCCCGTGATGTACGACGAGTTCGCGCACATGGCCGTGCAGGCTTTGGTCACGCCGCTCTGCGTCTGGCTGCTCGGCGCGGCGGTCGCGCGCTTCGGCTACCGGCCGCCGCTCGGCGTGCTGATCTTCTTCGCCGTCACCACGATCTTCAGCCTCTCGGCGTTCTACGAAGTCGTCGAGATGTGGGACGAGCGCTACTTCGGCGGCCAGCGCATCTGGTCAACCCACGACGCGCCGAACGACCTCCAGTGGGACTTCCTCGGCATCCTCCTCGGCGCGGTCGCGGCCTACTTCATCCTGCGGCGCGAGCCGCGCGTGAGACTTCATGAGAGGAGCGCGTGATGAACAGCAAAAGAAACGCCGAAGCCGGAACGACGAGCGAGGAACCGAAGTCAACACGTCTTAGTCCGTCGTTCGTCGTTCGTCGTTCGTCGTTTCCCTTTATCTTTTTCCTCCTCGTCGCCCTGCTCGCGGCGTGCCAAGCGAACGCGCCGAAGACCGACACCATCGTCGCCGGCCCGGAGCGCCCGCCGGCCGCGTTCCCGCAGGGCGCGCTCGTCGATCTCTCGCACGCCTACGACGAGCAGACCGTCTTCTGGCCCACCGCCGACGGCTTCAAACTTGAGAAGGTCGCCGAGGGCCAGACGCCCGGCGGCTACTACTACGCCGCCAACAACTTCTCGACGGCCGAGCACGGCGGCACGCACCTCGACGCCCCCGTCCACTTCGCCGCCGGCCGCCACACCGCCGACCAGATTCCGCTCGATCAACTGATCGGGCCCGCCGTCGTCGTCGACGTGACGGACAAGTGCGCCGCCGACCGCGACTATCAAGTGAGCGTCGCCGACTTCCGGAAGTGGGAAGCGGAGCACGGCGAGCTGCCGCGCGACACCATCCTGCTCCTTCGCACGGGCTTCGGCCGCCACTGGCCCGACCGCGAGCGTTACATGGGCACGAACGAGCGCGGCGCGGCGGCCGTCGCCAAGCTCCACTTCCCCGGCCTCCACCCCGACGCCGCGCGCTGGCTCGTCGCGAACCGCGCGGTCAAGGCCGTCGGCCTCGACACGCCGAGCATCGACTTCGGCCAGTCGCAGCTCTTCGAGTCGCACCGGGTTCTCTTCGACAAGAACGTCCCGGCCTTCGAGAACCTCGCCAACCTCGACCGCCTGCCGCCCGCCGGTTCTTACGTCGTCGCGCTGCCGATGAAGATCAAGGGCGGATCGGGCGGCCCGCTGCGCGCCGTCGCCATCGTCCCGCGCTGAGGCGGCGGCGGACTGCGGATCGGAAGAACTGACGCGCGGGCGCGGCGAGTCCTGACGACTCGACTTTGCCGCGCCCCCGCGTCGCCGCGCCCCTGTAATCCGCCGCCCGCGCTCCCTCATAAATCCGCATCCCGCACCTCCCCGGAAACCCGCACTCAATGTCCCGCGTACAAACAGCCGCAACACGAACGCGGGCCAACGCCCCCGGCTCTCATTCATAAAACTGGAGAACAACGCATGAAACTGAACCTCTCGGTGCGCCGCGGCGCACTCCTCGCGGCAGTCTTGCTGCTCGCGGTCGCGGCGCGCGCGCAGACGCCCGACGCGGCGACGACTGCGTCGCACCTACTCGTACTCAACAAGGCCGACAACACTTTGGCGATCATCGAGCCGGAGTCGCTGAAAATTTTGGGCAAGGTGACGGTCGGCGAGGGGCCGCACGAGGTCGTCGCGTCGCGGGACGGCCGGACGGCCTACGTCGCCAACTACGGCACGCAGCAGGTCGTCGGCAGCACCATCTCGGTCGTCGACATCGCGGCGCGCAAGGAGGTCAAGCGGATCGATCTCGGCGCGCTGCGGCGGCCGCACGGCATCTTCGAGGCCGGCGGCAAAATCTACTTCACGGCCGAGGCCAACCGGGCGGTCGCGCGCTACGATCCGGCGGCCGACAAGGTCGATTGGGTGATGGGCACGGGCGCGAACGTTTCGCACATGCTCGTCGTCACGCCCGACGGCAAGAAGGTTTACACCGCGAACATGTTCTCCGACACCGTCACGGCCGTGGCCGTCGGCGGGCCGCCGACGCCGCCCAACATCGCGCACGTCGCCGTCGGCAAAACGCCCGAAGGCATCGGCATCTCGCCCGACGGGCGCGAGGTCTGGGCCGCGAACCGCGCCGAGGGCACGATCTCGATCATCGACACGGCGACGGACAAGTTGAAGGAGACCATCCAGAAGTTCGCCGCGCTGCCCTTCCGCGTCGCCTTCACGCCGGACGGCAGGCACGCGCTCGTCCCCGACCCCGAAGGCGGCGAGCTTGTCGTCTTCGACGCGGCGACGCGCAAGGTGGCGGGCCGCGTGAAGATCGAGGGCGCGCCGCTCGGCGTCGTGGCGACCTCGGACAGCCGCCGCGCCTACGTCACGCTCGGCGCGAAGAACGGCGTGGCCGCCGTCGATCTCGAAAAGATGGCGGTCACGGGCACGGCCGAGACGGGCAAGGGGCCGGACGGCGTCGCGTGGGCGCAGGGGCCGTCGAAGCCCGCCGGGGGCGGCGGCGACTGAGATCAACTCGTTTCCTACGCGCCTCCGCGCCTTCGCGTAAAATTAACCTCGCGCGAAGGCGCGGAGGCGCGAAGAGGTTATAATGCGGCTCGAACTTGAGGCCGTGAGGTTAAAGATGAAGCAGATTCTGTCAGCCGTCTCCGCCGCGCTGCTCGCGGCCGTCGTCGCCTTCGCGCAGCAGCAGCAGCCGTCGCCGCCGTCGCACCAAACGGAGAGCGCGGCGGAGTTGCCGCCCATCCGCGATTTCTTCCGCGTCAACAAAGAGTTCTGCACGGGCGGGCAGCCGCGCCTCGAACATCTGGCGCGGCTGAAGGCCGAGGGCGTGCGCGCCGTCATCAACCTGCGCCTGCCGAGCGAGCACCGCGCCGAGGAGGAGGAGCGCACGGCGAAGGAGCTGGGCCTGCGCTACTTCAACATCCCCGTCGTCACCGGCGAGCCGAAGGACGAACAGGCCACGGAGTTTTTGAAGCTGACGGACGACCCCGAAAACCGCCCCGCCTTCATCCACTGCGCGAGCGCCCGCCGCGTCGGCGCGTTCTGGATGATCCGCCGTGTGCTGCGCGACGGCTGGACGGTCGAGCGCGCGCAGGAGGAGGCCGAGAAGATCGGCCTGCGCGAAGTCCCGCACCTCGTCGAGTTCGCCCACGGCTACATCGAGCGGCACAAGAAAAAGAGTTAACCACAGGTAAGGGGGCGGTCTTCAGTTTTCAGTTTTCAGTTTTCAGCAAAGAGACTCGTCTTAACTGAAAACCGAAGACCGAAAACTGAAGACCGCCCCCTTCCGCGTCCTCTTTGGTTAAACTCCGCGCCCCTCACGCCTCAAGCCCGGATCAACTGCGCGCGTTCAGACTGTAGGCGTACAGCCGGCCGCCCTTCGCCGTGTAGAGCAACTGGAAGACCTCGTCGCTGACGAAGCGCGCGTCCGGGTCGCCCAAGCGCACGGCGCGCTCGGTCTGGCCCGTGTTGATGTTGACGCCCGCGAGGCCGCGGCCGCCGCGCTGTAAGTCCGTGTAGAAGTACATCCACTCGCCGCGCAGGGCCGCGAGCCGCTGGCGACGCCAGAGGTAGCGCGAGAGTTTTTCCAGTTGGCGCGCGGGGTCGAGGCGGTCGAGCAGGCGCTCCTCCACGTCGATGTCGGGGCGCGGGACGCGCACGTCGGGGCGCGCGTTGCGCAGGGTGGCCCGCGCGTCGTTGAACGCG
>DATCVD010000758.1:0-9369 GCA_036567125.1 Pyrinomonadaceae bacterium
CCGTCGCCCGCCGTGACGGGGACGGTCGCGCGGGCCGCGGGCGCGGCCGCGATGATGTCGGCCAACTCGTCGAAGCCGGCGTCGGACGCGGCCGCCTGATCAATCGTCTCGTCGCGCTCGACCTTGACGTTGCGGTAGAACTCCATCCCCGTCCCGGCGGGGATGAGCCGGCCCATGATGACGTTCTCCTTGAGGCCGCGCAGGTGATCGACGCGGCCGGAAATCGCCGCCTCCGTGAGCACGCGCGTGGTCTCTTGGAACGAGGCCGCCGAGATGAACGAGTCGGTCGAGAGCGACGCCTTCGTGATGCCGAGCAGGAGCGGTTCGGCCTGCGCGGGCTTGCCGTCGGCGTCGATGACGCGCGCGTTCTCGTCCGTGAAGCGGAAGCGATCCACCTGCTCGTCGAGGAGGAAGTCGGTGTCGCCCACGTCCGTCACCTTCACCCAGCGCAGCATCTGGCGGACGATCACCTCGATGTGCTTGTCGTTGATGTTGACGCCCTGCAGGCGGTAGACCTCCTGAATCTCGTTCGTCAGGTACTCCTGCAAGCGGTTCATGCCGAGGACGCGCAGGATGTCGTGCGGGTTGAGCGGGCCGTCCATCAGCGCCTCGCCGGCGCGGACGCGGTCGCCCTCCTGCACGTTGATGTGCGTGCCGCGCGGGATGTCGTACTCGCGCTCCTCGCCGTCGTCGCCGACGACGATGAGCCGCCGCTTGCCCTTGGAAATCTGGCCGAGCTTGACGATGCCGTCGATCTCACTCATGACGGCCGTCTCGCGCGGCTTGCGCGCCTCGAACAGCTCGACGACGCGCGGCAGGCCGCCCGTGATGTCCTTCGTCTTCGTGGTCTCGCGCGGGATCTTCGCGATCACGTCGCCCGGCTCGACCTCCTGCCCGTCCACGACCATCAGGTTGGCGCGCACCGGCATCTGGTAGGTCTTCAAGATTTTGTTCGCGCCCGAACGCATTTCCAGACGCGGCTGCTTCTTCTCGTCGGGCGAGTCCTTGACGACGAGGCGGGCCTGACCCGTCACCTCGTCAACCTCCTCGTCGACCGTCACGCCCTCCTTCAGGTCTTGGAACTTCACGTGGCCCGCGACCTCGGTCAGGATGGCGAAGGTGAACGGATCCCACGTGGCGAGAACCTGATCCTCGGTCACGCGCGCGCCGTCCTCGACGTGGATGTGCGCCCCGTAAACGATCTGGTAGCGCGCGACCTCGCGGCCGCGCTGGTCGCTGATCGTGAGCGCGCCGTTGCGGTTCATGGCGATGATCTCGCCGCGGCGGTTCTTGACGACGTTCAGCTCGACGTACTTGATCGTGCCGTCCTGCCGCGCCTCGTGCTTCGAGGACTCTTCGAGGCGCGCGGTGCCGCCGATGTGGAACGTGCGCATCGTGAGCTGCGTGCCCGGCTCGCCGATGGACTGCGCGGCGATGACGCCGACCGCCTCGCCGATGTCGACGGGGCGGCCCGTCGCCAAGTTGCGGCCGTAGCACTTGATGCAGACGCCGCGGCGCGACTCGCAGGTCAGCACCGAGCGGATGCGGACGCGCTGCACGCCGCTGCGCTGAATCTCCTGCGCGAGGTCTTCCGTGATCTCGTCGTTCGACGAGACGATGACATCGCCCTCGATGGGGTCGATGATGTCTTCGAGCGCCGTGCGGCCGACGATGCGGTCGCGCAAAGATTCGATCTCCTCGCCGCCCTCGACGATGGCCGTCGAGGAGATGCCGCGCAGCGTCCCGCAGTCGGGCTCGCTGATGATCACGTCCTGCGCCACGTCGACGAGGCGGCGCGTCAGGTAGCCGGAGTCGGCGGTCTTGAGCGCGGTGTCGGCCAAGCCCTTGCGCGCGCCGTGCGTCGAGATGAAGTACTGGAGGACGTTCAGGCCCTCGCGGAAGTTCGACTGGATCGGCGTCTCGATGATCTCGCCGGAGGGGCGGGCCATCAGGCCGCGCATGCCGGCGAGCTGGCGGATCTGCTGCGCCGTGCCGCGCGCGCCGGAATCCGACATGACGAGGATCGGGTTCATCTCGTTCGTCGCCTTCTCGCGGTCGTCCATCGCCTTGAACATCTCCTTGGCGACCTTGTCCGTCACCTCAGACCAGATGGCGATGACCTTGTTGTAGCGTTCGAGGTTCGTGATGACGCCGTCGCGGTACTGGCGATCCACCTCGATCACGTCGCGCTCGGCTTGGCCGACGAGCGTCTTCTTCGCCGGGGGCGTGACGAGGTCGTCGATGCCGATGGAGATGCCGGCCTTCGTCGCGTAGAGGAAGCCGAGGTTCTTCAGGTCGTCGAGCATCTTGACCGTCATGTCGTGGCCGAGACGCAGGTGGCAGTAGTTGACGAGCGACTGCAAGCCCTTCTTCTTGAGCGTGCCGTTGATGAACGGCAGCCCGTCGGGGATCGAGTCGTTGAAGATGACGCGGCCGACGGTCGTGTTGATGACGCGGCGGACGGTCTCCTGCACGGCCCCGCGCATCACGTCCTGCGTGTCGTGCTCCTGCGTGAGATCGATGAGATCGCCGGCGAGCCTGAGCTTGATCGGCGTCTGCGTCGTGACCTCCTTCGCGTCGAGCGCGAGCAAGACCTCGTCGATTGACGAGAACAGGCGGCCCTCGCCTTTGGAGCCCGTGCGGTCGCGCGTCAGGTAGTAGCAGCCGAGGACGATGTCCTGACTGGGCACGGCGATGGGCTGCCCCGAGGCGGGCGACAGGATGTTGTTCGAGGCCAGCATCAGCACCGCCGCCTCGATCTGCGCCTCGGGCGAGAGCGGGATGTGGACGGCCATCTGATCGCCGTCGAAGTCGGCGTTAAACGCCGTGCAGACGAGCGGGTGAATCTTGATCGCCTTGCCCTCGACCAAGACCGGCTCGAACGCCTGAATGCCGAGGCGGTGCAGAGTCGGCGCGCGGTTGAGCAAGACCGGGTGCTCGCGGATCACCTCTTCGAGGATGTCCCAGACGACCGGCTCCTGCCGGTCGACCATCTCGCGCGCCTGCTTGATCGTCGCGGCGTAGCCCTGCTTTTCGAGCTGGTTGTAGATGAACGGCTTGAACAGCTCCAAAGCCATCTTCTTCGGCAGCCCGCACTGGTGCAGCTTCAACTCCGGCCCGACGACGATTACCGAGCGGCCCGAATAGTCGACGCGCTTGCCGAGCAGGTTCTGGCGGAAGCGGCCCTGCTTGCCCTTCAAAGTGTCGGACAGGGACTTGAGCGGGCGGTTGTTGACGCCGCGCAGCACGCGGCCGCGCCGGCCGTTGTCGAACAGCGCGTCGACCGCCTCTTGCAGCATCCGCTTCTCGTTGCGGACGATCACCTCGGGCGCGCGCAGCTCCATCAGCTTCTTCAGCCGGTTGTTGCGGTTGATGACGCGCCGGTAGAGATCGTTCAGGTCGGACGTGGCGAAGCGCCCGCCGTCGAGCGGGACGAGCGGCCGCAGCTCGGGCGGGATGACCGGGATCACGTCGAGGATCATCCAGTCGGGCCGGTTGCCCGACTTCAGGAACGACGTGACGACCTTCAGCCGCTTGGAGAACTTCAGCTTCTTCTGCTGCGCCGTCTCCTCCTTCATCCGCCCGCGCAGATCGGTCGACAGCTCCTCGACGTTGACCATCGCGAGCAGCTCCTTGATCGCCTCCGCGCCCATCTTGGCGACGAACTGCCCGGGGTGGTCGCGCATCAGCTCGCGGTAGCGCTCGTCGGTCAGGAGTTCGCGCTCCTTGATCGGCGCGTCGCCCGGATCGATGACGATGTAGGATTCGAAGTAGAGCACCTTCTCAAGCTCGCGCAAGGGGATGTCCAAGAGGTGCCCGATGCGCGAGGGCAGGCCCTTGAAGAACCAGACGTGCGAGCAGGGGCTGGCGAGTTCGATGTGGCCGAGGCGCTCGCGGCGCACCTTGGCCTGCGTGACCTCGACGCCGCACTTGTCGCAGATCACGCCGCGGTGCTTCATCCGCTTGTACTTGCCGCAGAGGCACTCCCAGTCGGTGACGGGGCCGAAGATGCGGGCGCAGAAGAGGCCGTCGCGCTCCGGCTTGAACGTGCGGTAGTTGATCGTCTCCGGCTTCGTCACCTCGCCGTGCGACCAGTGGCGAATCTTCTCGGGCGACGCGAGCGAGATGCGGATGGCCTCGAAGTTCGGGGCCAGTTGCGTCCTGTCTTGCTGGAATCTTGCGAACACGTTCAGTCTCCTAAGTGAGCAGAGAGCAGTAAGCGGTTAAAAATAGGTTTCGACTTTAAGTCCGGCGGGCGGCCGGGCCGGCGGTTCCTAACTCCGAACCGCCGGCCCGGCGCGCCCGTCGCTCACTTTCATTCCACCACGCTCGCGGTCGGGACGACGGGGCGGCCCGTGCCGTCGGCGTCAACCGCGGCCACGGCGTTCTTGTCGATCAACTCCACGTCCAGGCAGAGCGACTGTAGCTCGCGCACGAGGACGTTGAACGACTCCGGCACGCCGGGGTTGAAGTCGGCCTCGCCCTTGACGATGGCCTCGTAAATTTTCGACCGGCCCGCCACGTCGTCCGACTTCGCGGTGAGCAGCTCTTGCAGGATGTGCGCCGCGCCGTAGGCTTCGAGCGCCCAGACTTCCATCTCGCCGAAGCGCTGGCCGCCGAACTGCGCCTTGCCGCCGAGGGGCTGCTGCGTGATGAGCGAGTAGGGGCCGATGCTCCGGGCGTGAATCTTGTCGTCCACGAGGTGCGACAGCTTCAGCATGTAGATGTAGCCGACCGTCACCTTCTGCTCGAACGGCTCGCCCGTCAGGCCGTCGTAGAGGATGGCCTTGCCGGAGTCGCCGACGACTTCGGGCAAGCCCTGCTCGCGGAGGCTGGTGCTCGCCTGCCGGATCATGCCCTTGATCTCCGGCTCGGTCGCGCCGTCGAAGACTGGCGTGGCGAAGTGCATGCCGAGCACGCGCGCGGCCCAGCCCAAGTGCGTTTCGAGAATCTGCCCGACGTTCATGCGCGAGGGCACGCCGAGCGGGTTCAGCACGATGTCGACGGGCGTGCCGTCGGGCAGGTACGGCATGTCCTCTTCGGGGAGGATGCGCGCGATGACGCCCTTGTTGCCGTGGCGGCCGGCCATCTTGTCGCCCACCGAGAGCTTGCGCTTCATGGCGATGAAGACCTTGACCATCTTGATCACGCCCGGCGAGAGTTCGTCGCCCTGCCTGAGCTTGGCGATCTTCTCCTCGTAGATGTCGGTCAGAATCTTGATCTGGCGGTCGGTGCGATCCTCGTACTCCTTGACCTCGGCGGCCACGTCAACGCGCGTCGTCGTCAGCTGCGCCTTGCGCAGCGCCTTCGGCTCGATGCCTTGCAGCATCTCGCGCGTGATCGTCTCGCCCTTCGGGATGCGGACTTCGCGCTCGACGGTCAGGTCGGCGGCGAGCTTGCGGCCCTCGAACAGCTCGTGGATGCGGGCGTCGCGCTGCTCGCGGAGGATGCGGATTTCGTCCTCCAAGTCGCGGCGCAGGCGCTCCTCCTCCTCCTGCTCGATGGCGAGCGAGCGGGCGTCGCGCTCCGTGCCCTTGCGGGTGAAGACCTGCACGTCAACGACCGTCCCGTCGATGCCCGGCGGGCACTGCAAGGAGGCGTCCTTCACGTCGCCGGCCTTCTCGCCGAAGATGGCGCGGAGCAGCTTCTCCTCGGCGGTCAACTGCGTCTCGCCCTTCGGCGTCACCTTGCCGACGAGGATCGAGCCGGGCTTGACCTGCGCGCCGATGCGGATGATGCCGCTGTCGTCCAAGTCGCGGAGCATGTTCTCGCCGACGTTCGGGATGTCGCGCGTGATCTCCTCGGGGCCGAGCTTCGTGTCGCGGGCCTCGATCTCCAACTCCTCGATGTGGATCGACGTGTAGTAGTCGTCCTTCACGAGCCGCTCGGAGACGAGGATCGCGTCCTCGAAGTTGTAGCCGCGCCACGGCATGAAGGCGACGAGGACGTTGCGCCCCAAGGCCAGCTCGCCGCGGTCGGTGCACGGCCCGTCGGCGATGACCTGCGCCTTCCCGACGCGCTCGCCGACCGAGACGATGGGGCGCTGGTTGATGCAGGTGTTCTGGTTCGACCGCTTGAACTTGGTCAGCGTGTAGATGTCGGCCGTCACCTCGCGCGAGATCGTGCCGTCCACGTTGTGGTCGGCGCGGACGATGATGCGCTCGGAATCGACGTAGTCCACCACGCCGTCGCGGCGCGCGGAGACGACCGCGCCGGAGTCGCGCGCCGTCACCAGCTCCATCCCCGTGCCGATGTACGGCGACTCGGCGCGCAGGAGCGGCACGCTCTGGCGCTGCATGTTCGATCCCATCAGCGCGCGGTTCGCGTCGTCGTTTTCGAGGAACGGGATCAGCGAGGCCGCGACCGAGACCAACTGCTTCGGGCTGACGTCGACGTACTCGATCTCGTCCCGCGTCGAGAGGATGAACTCGCCGGCCTTGCGCGCGGCGTTGCGCTCGTTGACGATGTTGCCTTCCTCGTCGAGCACGATGTTGGCCTGCCCGATGACGTACTTATCTTCCTCCCACGCCGTCAGGTAGAACGGGTACGGCTCGGACTCGGCCCGCTTGCCGTCCGCGCCGACGCGCTTGTTGGCCTTGTCGAGTTCTTCCTGCGTGACGTGGTCGCCCGGCTTGAACTTCGTGTCGCCGCCGTTGATGACGCGCGTGTACTCGACGACGCGGCCGTCGTGCACCTTGCGGTAGGGCGACTCGATGAAGCCGAACTCGTTGATCCGCGCGAAGCACGAGAGCGACGAGATGAGGCCGATGTTCGGGCCTTCGGGCGTCTCGATCGGGCAGATGCGGCCGTAGTGCGTCGGGTGCACGTCGCGCACCTCGAAGCCGGCCCGCTCGCGCGACAGCCCGCCCGGCCCGAGCGCCGAGAGTCTCCGCTTGTGCGTGATCTCGGACAAGGGGTTCGTCTGATCCATGAACTGCGAGAGCTGCGACGAGCCGAAGAACTCACGCACCGCGGCCGTCACCGGCTTCGCGTTGATGAGATCGCGCGGCATCGTCGTCTGCATCTCCTGCTGGATCGACATCTTCTCCTTGATCGCCCGCTCCATGCGCACCAGCCCGATGCGGAACTGGTTCTCCAGCAACTCGCCGACGGCGCGGACGCGGCGGTTGCCGAGGTGGTCGATGTCGTCGGCCAGAAACTCGGCCGGGTTGCGCCGCATCTTCAGCAGGTACGAGATGACCTGCACGAAGTCCTGCGACGAGAGCAGCGGGTCGCCGATGCGGTCGCGCTCGGGCCGCCCCATCTTGATGTTGAACTTCAGGCGGCCGACGCGCGAGAGATCGAACTTGCGGTCGTCGAAGAACATCCCCTCGAAGAGGCGGTAGGCCGTCTGCACGGTCGGCGGGTCGCCGGGCCGCATCTTGCGGTAGATTTCGAGCAGCGCGTCCACCGGCTTGTGGATCACGTCCTTCTTCAAAGTGCCCGACAGCACCGTGCCGAGATCGTCGCGCTCGGGGAAGAAGATCGAGAACTCGGTCACGCCCGACTCGACGATCTCCTGCAACTTCGCGGGCGTGATCTCGTTGTTCGCTTCGAGCAAGACCTCGCCCGTCTCCGTGTTGACCACGTCGGCGACGGCGTACGCGCCCTCGAACTGCGCGGAATCGACCTCGACCTCTTTCGTCTTGCCCTTGCGCAGATCGCGCAGGGCCGACGCCGTCACCTTCTTGCCCGCGCGCACCAGCGCCTCGGTCGCGCCCTTGATCTTGAGATCGGCGTCAACCTTCATGCCGACGAGGTTCGACGCCCCCTCCTCGCGCACCTGCACGAAGAAGCGCCCGCCCTCGGCGCGCACGTCGTCCACGGTGTAGAAGGCGCGCAAAATCTGCTCGTCCGAGAAGCCCGCGTTCTTGACGGCTTCTTCGAGCAGCGAGTCGGAGCCGAAGCCTTTCGGATCGAACTGCGGGTTGAGCCAGATGCCGAGCGCGCGCAGAAAGATCGACGCGAGGAACTTGCGCTTGCGGTCGATGCGGACGTAGAGCAGGTTCTTCTGGTCGTACTCGAACTCGACCCACGAGCCGCGGTACGGGATGACCTTGGCGAGGAACACCGGCGACTTCTCGAAGAAGACGCCGGGCGAGCGGTGGAGCTGCGAGACGATGACGCGCTCCGTGCCGTTGATGATGAACGTGCCGTTGTCGGTCATCAGCGGGATCTCGCCGAAGAAGACCTCCTCCTCCTTGATGTCGCGGATCGACTTCGTGCCCGTCTCCTGATCCACGTCGAAGACGGTCAGCCGAATCTTGACCTTGAGCGGCACGCTGTAGGTCATGCCGCGCTCCTGACACTCCTGCTGGTCGTGCTTGTGCTTGAGGCCGACGGGTTCGCCGCAGTTGTCGCACAGTTGCGGGCGGACGGCGTTGAACGTCCCGCAGTTGTGGCACAACGACTCGCCCGGCACGAGCGGATCGACCTTGACGAGCGAGCCGCAGGATTTGCAGTTCGCTCTCAGGTAGCGCAAGCCTTCGAGCCGGCCGCACTTGCACTGCCAGTTGCCGATGGAGTACTCGACGAAGTCCAACTCGGCCGTGCCGCGGAAGTCCGAGATCGGGAAGACCGAGCGGAAGACGGCCTGCAACCCCTGCGGCTCGCGCTCCTCCGGGAGCAAGTCCATCTGGAGGAAGCGGTTGTAGGAGTCGCGCTGAATCTCGATCAGGTTCGGGATGCGCGCCGCCGTCTTGATCTTCGAGAAGTCGTGCCTCGACGGCGGCTGGCTCGTGCGCCGGCCGCTGGACTGGAGCTGCAGAGGATTCGCGGACATCTGTTATTCCTTTACTGACAAGCGACAGGCGAGGGGCGACAAGACGTAAAGCCCGATTTTCTTGCCACCACTCACCTGTCGGTTGTCACGGTCGATAAAGACGACAAAACGCAGCCAGAGCGCACGGGGCTCTGACCGCTTTTTTAAGGGCGGTTAAAGTACTTCAATCAAATTGTGGGAGTAACGCTCGCGCCTCAACCCCCTCACCTTAGCCGCAGCGCGGCCCGACTGTCAAGACGGCTGAAGAGTCCGGGGCCGCGGGGCCGAGGCCGCGAGTCAAAGGCTTTCTGTTTTTGACTCCCGACCCCGGCCCCTCAGACCCGCGACTCTTACTTGACTTCGACGGTCGCGCCGGCGTCGGCCAGCTTGGTGCGGATGGCCTCGGCCTCGTCTTTCGAGACGCCCTCTTTGACGGCCTTGGGCGCGCCCTCGACCAAGTCCTTGGCCTCCTTGAGGCCCAGCGCCGTGATCTCGCGCACGACCTTGATGACGTTGATCTTGTTGCCGCCCGCGGCTTGCAGGATCACGTCGAATTCGGTCTTCTCCTCGACGGGGGCCGCCGCCGCGGCAGCGCCGCCGCCGGCAGC
>DATCVD010000759.1:0-4211 GCA_036567125.1 Pyrinomonadaceae bacterium
ACGAGCCGCGTCTTCGACGCGCCCGCGCGCGGCGCTTTGATCATCACGCCGAGCGCGCACCCGCCCGGCGGCGCAAGCCCGGCGCGCGCGGACGAAGGATCGAGCACAGGGTAAGTCCGGTTCATCTCAGACCATCTTGGGCCGACTTGAGTTTTCGAGAACGCCTGACGGTGATAGCTCGTTAGCGGCGATTGTAACGGACTGCTCGGCGCGGTTACAATGCGGGCAACTTTCCCCGCAGGCAGCCGTTCGCAGTCGGCCGGTTTTCACCAACTCCCGGAGGCTCTGTATGAATCTCTCTGTTCGCAAACGGCTCGTCGCGGCGACGGCCGCCGTGCTCTCGCTCTCGCTCCTGCTGCTCTCGTCGTGTGCGCCGGCCGGCCAGCAGTCCGGCGGCAACTCGAACGCCGCGCCGGCCGGCCCGGCCAACCAAGCCGAGGCCGAGCGCTTCATCGGCGACGCCGAGCGGCGGCTCGCGGAGCTGAGCGTCAAGGTCAACCGCGCGACGTGGACGCAGGAGAACTACATCACGCCGGACACGGAGGCGCTCGCCGCCGCCGCCAACGAGGAGTACATCGCCGCCGTGACCGAACTCGCCACGGCCGCGAAGCGGTTCGACGGCGTGCAACTGACCGGCGACACGGCGCGTAAGTTCAAGCTCCTGAAACTCGCGCTCACCCTGCCCGCGCCGGCCAACGACAAGGAGCGCACGGAGCTGACCGAGATCGGCGCGGCCTTGTCGAGCGCCTACGGCAAGGGCAAGTGGTGCCCCGACGGCGAGGGCGAGGGCAAGAAGTGCCTGACGCTCTCGGACATGGAGCCGATCCTCGCCGAGAACCGCAACCCGGAAGAGTTGAAAAGAATCTGGCTCGGCTGGCACACCGTCTCGCCGGCCTACAAGGACAAGTACACGCGCTTCGTCGAACTCGCCAACAAGGGCGCGAAGGAGATGGGCTTCCGCGACATGGGCGCGATGTGGCGCTCGAACTACGACATGGAGCCGGACGCCTTCGCCGCCGAGATGGAGCGGCTGTGGCAGCAGGTCAAGCCGCTCTACGACTCGCTCTACGTCTACACGCGCGCGAAGCTCAACGAGAAATACGGCGACGCGGTCGTCCCCAAAGACGGCCCGATCCCGGCGCACCTCCTCGGCAACATGTGGAGCCAGCAGTGGGGCAACATCTACCCGCTGCTCGCCCCGCAGGGCGGCGACCCCGGCTACGACCTGACGACCATCCTCCGCCAGCGCAACACCGACGCGCGCCAGATGGTCAGGTACGGCGAGGGCTTCTTCACGTCGCTCGGACTCGACCCGCTGCCGCCGACCTTCTGGGAGCGCTCGCTCTTCACGAAGCCGCAGGATCGGGAGGTCGTCTGCCACGCCTCGGCGTGGGACATCGACAACAAGCGCGACGTGCGCATCAAGATGTGCATCAAGATCGACGAGGAGGACTTCGCCACCGTCCACCACGAGCTGGGCCACAACTACTACCAGATGGCCTACGCCGAGCAGCCCTTCCTCTTCGTCAACAGCGCCAACGACGCCTTCCACGAGGCCATCGGCGACACCGTCGCGCTCTCCGTCACGCCCGAATACCTGAAGCAGCTCGGCTTCATCAACCAAGTCCCGCCGGCCGAGGCCGACACGGGCCTGCTGCTCCGGCAGGCGCTCGACAAAGTCGCCTTCCTGCCCTTCGGCTACATCGTCGATCAGTGGCGCTGGAAGGTCTTTTCGGGCGAGGTCACGCCGGCCAACTACAATCAGGCGTGGTGGGACTTGCGGACGAAGTATCAGGGCATCGTGCCCCCAGCGCCGCGCAGCGAGGCCGACTTCGACGCGGGCGCGAAGTACCACGTGCCGGCGAACGTCCCTTACGCGCGCTACTTCCTCGCGCACATCCTACAGTTCCAGTTCCACCGCGCGCTGTGCCGGCAGGCGGGCTATCAGGGGCCGCTGCACCGCTGCTCGATCTACAACAACAAGGAGGCCGGCGCGAAGTTGAAACAGATGCTCGCGCTGGGCCAGAGCCGCCCGTGGCCCGAAGCCCTCAAGGCGCTGACCGGCGAGGACAAGATGGACGCCACGGCCGTCCTCGAATACTTCGCCCCCTTGAAGACGTGGCTCGACCAGCAGAATCAGGGGCGCACCCGCGAGGCCACGCCCGCCGACTAACGGCCCGACCTTAACGAAAGAAATAGCCGCGGAGGGTCGCGGAGGATTTGATCTTCCTCCGCGACCCTCCGCGGCTATTTCTTCCCTTTCGCTTCACACACCGCAAAAGTCGTCCCGCCGCACTTTTGATCCGAACCTTTCCGCCGTTATGTTCCTCTTTACCGTCGGAGGGCTACGGATGACGGCCGGCGCGACAAAGCGGGAGACGCGGCTGGTGCTGCTGGCGCAGTCGGGCGACCGCGCGGCCCTCGAAGCCCTGTTCGAGTCCGTCCAGACGCCGCTCGGCCGCTACGTCCGCGCCGCCACGGGCGACGCCGCGCTCGCCGAAGACGTGCTGCAAGAGGTCTTCATCCTCGTCTACCGCAAGCTCTACTGGCTGCGCGACCCCGAGCTGTTCCGCCCGTGGGCCTACCGCATCGCAAGCCGCGAGGTCGTCAGGCAGTTGAAGCGCCGCCGCCGCTGGCCCGAACAGTTCGACGAAGACGCGGGGCCGGAACGACTCGCCGCGGAGGCGACGGAAGACCGCGCGCCGGACTGGGCCGGGCGACTGCCCGAACTGCTCTCGAAAGTTTCGCCCGCCAGCCGGATGGTGCTCGTGCTCCACTACCTCGACGAGATGCCGCTCCAGGAGGTGGCCGACGTGCTCGGCCTGCCCCTCGGCACGACGAAATCGCGCCTCGCCTACGGGCTGGCCGCCCTGCGCCGCGAGGCCGGCAAGCTCGCCGTGTGAGGCCGGCCGCGAGGTTCGACGATGAGCGAAGGACAAGACGACGGGGGGCGGAAGAGTCTGCGGCGGGCCGTCATCTGGTTCGCCGTCGTCGAGGCGTTGGTCATCGCCGCGGTGATTTTCTACAAACTCTCGCGCTGACGCCGCGCGCCCGCCGCGCCGCCCCGGCGCACGGGATCAACTTCAACGACGGAGGTCATCATGACGACTGAGAAAAACTTCGACGCGACGCGCCGGGCCGCGCTCGACCGCATCGACCGCGCCGAGCGCGCCTACCGCGCCTTCTTCCTCGCAGCAGCCGCCGCCGAGGCGCTGTTCCTCGCCGGCTTCGTCCTCTTGGCCGACTTCGGCGAGCGCCTCCACGTGCTGCTGCTGCTCGCCGCCGTCGCCACCTACACCATCGTCGCGCTCGGCCTGCTCGCCCTCGGCCAGCACGTCAGCCGCTGCACTTGGCGCGTCCTCAAGGCCATCGACGGCAAAGAGACGTGAGTCGTGAATGGGAGCGATTGGCTGTTAGCCGTTAGTAAAACCGGGAGCCGAATCCCTCGCCGGGAGGTTAGCCGTCTTCTTCCGGCCAACCGCTAACGGCTAACAGTTAATCGCTAATATTTGCCGAAAGCATCTGTTGACTTCTCCCGGCGCGGGTCATATCCTTCTGTCTCGTTCCGGCTGGCTGCGGTATAGCCAACACCCTCGACCGGCTCGCCTCTACACCGCCCAGCCTTCCGCCAACTTACCGACACCGTGGCTCACGAGCCGTGTCCTCGCGCGCGGACTTTAAAACCCGGCGCACGCCTCGAAAGGTAGTTTGTTATGACGCGCCCGCGCCCCTCCCCCTTTGCCGTCTCCGTGTCGCTGCTGATCCTAGTCGCCGGCGTGGCAACGTCGGGCGGCTCCGGCCGCGCCGCGCGCGACTGTTCCGCCTGCGCCTTCGCCCAAGCGGCCGCGCCGCAGTTCGAGCGCGAGCTGACGGGCGGCGGCACGCACACCTACGGCCTCACGCTCGCCGCGGGCCAGTTCGTGCGCGCCGTCCTCGATCAGCGGGGCGTGGACGTGGAGGTCTCGCTCCTCGATCCGGAAGGGCGCGAGTTGTTGCGGGTGAACAACCCCAGCGGCTCGTGGGGCGTCGATTCGATCTTTTACGAGGCGGAGCGGGGCGGGAAATACGTCATCGTCGTCAACCCCGCCGCGTCCTCCGCGCCGCCCGGCCGCTACGAGTTCGACATCGAGATCGGGGACGCGGCGACGACGCACCCCCGGCGGCTCAACGCCGAGCGGTCTCTCGCCCGCGCCTCGCGCGCGACGCCGGGG
>DATCVD010000760.1:0-2470 GCA_036567125.1 Pyrinomonadaceae bacterium
CAACCCGCCACGCCGAGCCGCGCCTCCGGCGTCGCGCCCTCGCGCCGCAACGTGGCGCGCCCGACTTCCAACTCGTGAAAGAACTCCAGCCTGTACACGCGCACGCGCGCGTTAGCATTAGGAGCAGTCGCCCCTTGCGACGACGCGTCGGGCGCGCTCTCGCCCGCCGCCGCCCCGACGGCGAGCGCGCGTTCGAGTTCCGCGGGGTCTGAGACGCCGCGCCCGTCGACCGAGATGATCGTGTCGCCCTCGCGCACCTGCGCCGCGCGTAGCGGGCTGTCGGGAGCCAGCGCCGCGAGCTTCACGCCGCGCCCGCGCGCGCGCTCCGTCACCGTGTGGACGACGTTGACCGAGCACGACGCGACGAGCACGTAGACGAGCGCCCGAAAAATCTTTTGCGCGCGCACGTTCTCGGCCACGAGGTAGACGATGGTGACGAGACTCGCCGCGCGCATCTTGCCCCACGAGACCGCCGGCTCGTAGGAGAAGATGGTCGAGACGACTGTGAGCAGGAAGAAGGCGAAGATCGCGTAATCGAGCGGCGTGCGGCGCAGGGCGGGGCGCGGGCGGACGAGGAAGCGCGCGAGCCACAGCAGCATCCCCAGCAGCCACGCGGCCTGCGTCGCCGCAATCGAGTGCGGCGCGCACAGCGCGAACGCGAACAGGCAGCCGACGATGGCGCGGTCGAGTTGCACGCGCGCGCGGCCCGCCTCGCGCCGCGCCCTGCGCGCCTCGCGCAGCACGTCCTTTGGGTTCGGAAAACTCATAAAGAAGCTGTTAGCTATTAGCTGTTAGCAGAACCAAAACCAGAAAGCAAAGTGGAAGCGCAGGCTGCCCGCCGTCTCTATTCCGGCTAACGGCCAACGGCTGACGGCTAACAGCTTTTTCAGTATGCGTCGCCGCGGAGGATGACGGGGAGGGTGCGGAGGATGATCTTGAGGTCGAGCAGGAGCGACCAGTTCTCGATGTAGAACAGATCGAGCCTGACCATCTCGTCGAACGAGAGGCGGTTGCGGCCCGACACCTGCCACAGCCCCGTCAGCCCCGGCTTCACGTCCAGCCGCTGCCGGTGCCAGTGCTCGTAGACCTCGACCTCGTAAGGGATGGGCGGGCGCGGGCCGACGACGCTCATGTCGCCGAAGAGGACGTTGAGGAACTGCGGCAGCTCGTCGAGCGACGTGCGCCGGAGGATGCGGCCGACGCGCGTGATGCGCGGGTCGTCGCGCATCTTGAAGACGGGGCGCGGGCCGCGCCCGAAGTTCGTCCCCGGCTGGCCCGTGATGTACTTCTGCTGGTACTCGCGGTGCGCGCGGTCGTCCGAGCCGGCCTTCATCGTGCGGAACTTGTAGAAGAGGAAGAGGCGGCCGTCCATCCCGACGCGCTCCTGCCGGTAGAGCACCGGCCCGCGCGAGCCGAGCTTGATAGCCGCGGCGACGAGCGCGAGCAGCGGCGAGAGCAGGAGCAGGCCCACGCCGGAGACGACGATGTCGAAGACGCGCTTCGTGGCGCGCGCGGCCGGCGAGAGCGGCTCGCGGAAGAGCGTGATCATCGGCAGCGCGCCGATCTGGTCGATCTCGGTCTTGCGCGGCAGGAAGTTGAAGAGGTTCGGGGCCAGCCGGAACTCGACGCGGCGGCGGCGGCCGACGCGCATCATCACGTCGAACAGCAGCTCGCTCGAAACCTTCGGGTCGGTGATGATGACCTCGTAAGCGCCCGTCTCGCGGATCGCCTCGGGCAGCCGCGCGATGTCGCAGACCACCGGCACGCCCTCGAACTCGGCGGGCAAACTCGCCCCCGTCTCCGTCTCCACGACGCCGATGACGCGGTAGCCAAGCTCGCGCCGCTCCCGCATCTCGCGCACGCACAGCGCGGCCTCGCGCCCGCGCCCCACGACGAGCGTCGGGATCAAGTTGACCTCGTGCCTCCGCACGAAACTCTGCGCGCCGCGCAGGGCCAGCCGCAGCAGCGCGTAGGCGGCGGCGGCGAGCAGGAAGTCGAGGGCGAAGACGGCGCGCGCGTAGGAGAAGTCGCGGAACTCGAAGCCGCCGCGGTAGAGGAAGGCGGCGGCGACGATGAGCAGCGAGCCGGCGGCCGTCGCCTTGAAGATTCGCGTTGCGTCTTCGATGTAGGAGAACTCGCCGCGCAGGCGGTAGAGGCCGGAGTAGAGCAGCGCGAGCAGGCGGACGGGCACGACGAAGGGCAGCAGCGCGCCGTAAGGCTCGAACTGCGGGTGCCACGCGAAGCCCTCCGCGAGGCTGAACCCGACGAGCACGGGCGCGCCCTCGCGCAGGCGGAAGGCGGCGACGAAGCAGGCGGCGGCGAGCGCGGCGTCCGCCGCGGCCAGCGCGACCTTCACGGCGGGCATCACCCAGCGCGGCGCGCGCGGCACGGCGCGCACCTCGCTCGCCCTCGTCCTCCGCTCGTCTAGCAGCTCGGCCTTCATCGCGTCGGCTGAGACTTTACCACTTCA
>DATCVD010000761.1:0-3309 GCA_036567125.1 Pyrinomonadaceae bacterium
ACGAAGAGGTCGAGCAGCCCGTCGTTGTTCACGTCCGTGGCGACCGCGCCGAACGACTTGCCGGGCGAGTTGACGACGCCCGACTCCTTGCTCACGTCCGCGAACGTGCCGTCGCCGCGGTTGCGGTAGAGGCGCGAGGGCGTTGGCTTGAACACCCGCGGGATGCAGTAGTACTTGACGCCGAGCCGGTTGTTGCCGCAGCTCAACTCCTTCGTGTAGTGGACGAAGCTGGAGACGAAGAGGTCGAGCCGCGAGTCGTTGTCGAAGTCGAACCAGACGGCGCAGGTCGACCAGCCCGGCGAGGTGATGCCGGCGCGGTCGGTCACGTCCGCGAAAGTCCCGTCGCCGTTGTTGCGGTAAAGGATGTTGCGGCCGTAGGAGGTGACGAACAAGTCCTGCCGCCCGTCGCCGTCATAGTCGGCCGCGGCCGCGCCCATCCCGAACGTCCCGCCGGCGACGCCCGCCTTCTCGGTCACGTCCGTAAAACTGCCGTCGCGGTTGTTGCGGTAGAGGACATTTTTAAGCGGCGACGCGGGCTTGTAAAAATCGGAAGGGCCGCTGTTGACGAGGTAGATGTCCATCCAGCCGTCGTTGTCGTAGTCGAAGAAGACGCCGCCCGCGCCGACCGTCTCGGGCAAATACCTCTCGGCCGAGCGCGCGTTCGTGTGCGCCCAAGTGATGCCGCTCACCTTCGGCGACACCTCCTCGAAGGTGACGGGCGCGGCCGCCTCCGACGGCGCGGACGGCGTGGCCGCCGTGACGGCGAGGCAGAGGGCGGCGACGGAGAGAGAGCAGTTCCGGGGCGTTCTTCTCACTACTCGGCTCACGACCTTTCGGCTTCAGGGTTGCGGCGGGGGCGTCGGCTGCGGCGCGGGCGGCGGCGTCGGCTGCGTTGACTGTTGCTGCTGCTGTTGCCGCTGCTGCGTCGCGCGCTGCGTTTCGGGCGTCGGCTGCTTCTGCTGCTGCTCGGCGTTGAGGCGCTCGATGATGGCGCGCTCGCGCTCGGCGTCGGCCGGGCGCTTGAGCTTGTAGTAGAGGCGCGCGAGCAGGACGTGCGCGGGCGTGAAGTCGGGCGCGCGCGCGACCGCGCGCTCCAACAGGGCGACCGCCTCCTGCGTCTCGTTCTTCGCCTGCGCGAGCTGCGCCAGCTGGTAGAGCACGCCCGTGTCGTTGGGCCTGAGTTCCAGCGCGCGGCGGAGCAACGTGCCGGCCTCGTCGAGCCGCCCGTCTTCGCGGTAGACCCAGCCCAGCCGGGCGTTCGCGTTGAAGTCGCGCGGGTTCGTCTCAAGCTCGGCGGCGAACTCCTGCGCCGCCCGCTCGCGGTTGCCGGAGAAGAGGTAGGCCGTGCCGAGGTGCGAGCGCAGGGTCGGGAGGCGCGGGTTCAAACGCGCGGCCGCCTCCAACTCCTCGACCGCCTTCGGCAGCTCCTTCATCGTCAAATGCAGCGCGCCCATGATGAGGTGCGCCTCGGCCGAGTCCAGCCCGCGGAAGACCTTGTCGATGAGCGCGGCGGCGTCCTCCGTCCGGTTCGACGAGATGTAAGCCGTGCCGAGCGCGTAGGCGGCCGACGCATCGTCGGGCGCGGCGCGGTAGACCTGTTCGAGTTCGGCGACGGCCTCGGGCAGCTTGTTCAATTGGTAGAGGCTGAGGCCGAGCAGCAGGCGGGCCTGACGGTTGCCGGGCTGCGCGGCCGTGACCTTCGACAGCTCGCGCGCGGCCGGCTCCAGCGCCTCCGACTTGAAATACGCCAGCCCGAGGTTGAGCCGGACGGCGTGCTCCGCCGGACTCAGGGCGAGCGCCTGCTGGTAGAACTTGATCGCCTGCTCGTAGTTGCCCAGCCGCGCGTGGACGACGCCGAGGTTCGAGAGCGCGTCGAAGCGGCGCGGCACACTTTTGAGCGCCGCCTCGTAGGCCGCGCGCGCGCCTTCGAGATCGCCGCGCTGCTGCAACTCGACGCCGCGCGCGAAGTCGGCCTCGGACTGTCGCACGGCGGCCGAGTCCGTCACCTGCGCGGCCGCGAGCACGAGGGTGAGCATCAGTTGGGCGAACATAAAACGTTCTTCGCGGGCGGCGTGCGTGTGTTGGCTTAGTTCCCCGCGCGGGGCTTCGGACGGGCGTTCTCGGCCTCGAACGCGGCCGAGTATAGCACCCGGTTTTCCGGCCCAACAAACTAGACGGCGCGCCGGCCGCCGCGCCGCCGCCGTCCCCGCCCCGCGCCCCGCGCCGCTATTGACACCGGGGGCATAATGGCTGCCGACCTTTCAAACGGCCAGACGGGCGCGCGCGCCCGCCGCCTCGCGCGCGTCGCCCCGGCCCCGGTTTGTTGCAAGAGCAGACAAAAGAGTTTCCCACGACGCAAGCGCGATGAACAAAAAACTGCTCGCCCTGTGCTGCCTCGGACTGTGGCTCGTCGGCGCGTCGAGCGCCGCGCGGGCGCAGGCCGTCGTGCCCGCGCCCGCGAAGGTGAAAATCCCGCTCCACTCCGGCTGGCGATTCCGGCAGGCCGAGAAGCGGGACTGGCACCCGGCCGCGGTGCCCGGCTGCGTCCACACCGACCTGCTCTCGAACCGCCTGATCGAAGACCCCTTCTTCCGCGACAACGAGGCGCGCTTGCAGTGGATCGGCAAGACCGATTGGGAGTACGAGACGACCTTCGAGGTGCCGGCGTCGCTCGCCGCGCGCCGCCGCGCCGAACTCGTCTTCGAGGGCCTCGACACCTACGCCGAAGTCTCCCTGAACGACCGCCCCCTCCTCTCGGCCGACAACATGTTCCGCACTTGGCGCGTCGACGCGAAGTCCGCCCTGCGCCCCGGCGCGAACACGCTGCGCGTGCGCTTCCGCTCGCCCGTCAACGAGGTGCTGCCCGCGATGGCGAAGATGAAGTACCAGCTGCCGGCGGCGAACGATCAGGGCGAGAAGACCAGCCCGCACACGCGCAAGGCCCCCTACCACTACGGCTGGGACTGGGGGCCGCGCTTCGTCACGAGCGGCATCTGGCGGCCCGTCTCGCTCGAACTGTGGGACGCGGCGCGGGTCGGCGATCTGCACCTCGCGCAGTGGCGCGTCGGCGCGGAGTCCGCGAGCCTGACGGCCACGGTCGAGATCATCGCGGACGCCGCGCGCGACGCCGTCGTCGTCCTCGAAAACCTGACGGACAAAACAGTCGCCGCCCGCCGCGCCGTGCGACTCGCGCCCGGCGCGAACCGCGTCAACCTCGACTTCGTCGTCGCGCGCCCGCGCCTCTGGTGGCCGAACGGACTCGGCGCGCAGCCGCTCTACGACTTCCGCGCGCGCCTCCTCGTCGCCGGC
>DATCVD010000762.1:0-3948 GCA_036567125.1 Pyrinomonadaceae bacterium
GCGCGCAAGCCCCGCCGCAGGAGGCCGCGCGCGCCGCCGAATCGTCGTCGCCGCAAGCGACGGACGCCGCCGCACATCCACTGGACGCCGCAGCCGCACACCCGCTCTCACACGGCCAGCGCGCCCTCTGGTTCCTGCATCAACTCGACCCGCAGAACCCCGCTTACAACATCACCGCGGCGGCGCGCATCCTCTCCGACCTCGACGCCGAAGCTCTCCGGCGCGCGTGGCAGGCGCTCGTCGAACGCCACGCCTCGCTGCGCACGACCTTCGCACAGGGCGACGGCGAGCCGGCGCAGTACGTCCGCCCGCACGCCGCCGCGTGCTTCAGCCACGAAGACGCCTCGGGTTGGGGCGAGACTGTTTTATCCGAACGCGTGGCTGCCGAAGGCTCGCGCCCCTTCGTGCTCGAAGAAGGGCCGCTGCTGCGGGTTAACCTCTTCACGCGCTCGGAGCGCGAGCACCTTCTGCTGCTCGTCGTCCACCACACGGTCGCAGACTTCTGGTCGCTGTCGCTGCTCGTGGACGAGTTGGGCCGACTCTACGACGCGGAGAGGACGGGCGGGGAGGCGCGGCTCGCGCCCCTCGCGCTCAACTACACAGACTACGCGCGGCGGCAGGCGGAGTTTTTAGACGGGGCGGGCGGCGCGAGGGGTTGGGCCTACTGGGAGCGGCAGTTGGCCGGCGCGCCGTCGGTGTTGAATCTGCCGACGGACAGGCCGCGCCCGCCCGTCCAGACTTTCCGCGGGGCCGCGCACGCCTTCGGCCTCGACGCGGAACTGACCCGCCGCCTCAAGGAGTTCGCGCGCGAGGGCGGCGGGACTCTGTACATGACGCTGCTGGCGGCCTTCCAGGTGTTGCTCCACCGCTACACGGGGCAGGACGATCTGCTCGTCGGGTCGCCGGCTTCGGGGCGCGACCGCGCCGAACTCGCGCGGCTCGTCGGCTACTTCATCAACCCCGTCGTCCTGCGCGCGCGCCTCGGCGACAACCCGAGCTTCGCGGAGTTCGCCGCGCGCGTGCGCCGCACGGTGCTCGAAGCCTTCGAGCATCAGGACTATCCGTTCGCGCTGCTCGTCGAGCGCCTGCAACCCGAACGCGACGCGAGCCGCTCGCCGCTCTTCCAGGTCATGTTCACGCTCCAGAAGACGCCCGGCGACGACGGGGCGGGACTCACCGCCTTCGCGCTCGGCGAGGCCGGCGTGCGCGTGAGGGTCGGCGACTTGCTCCTCGAGTCGGCGGCGCAGCCGCCCCCGGCCGCGCAGTTCGACCTAACGCTGATGGTCGCGGAAATCGGCGGCCGCCTGTCGGCGTCGTTGCGGTACAACGAAGACCTGTTCGACGAGGCGTGGGCCGCGCGGATGGGCGAACACTTCCGCGCCCTGCTCGATGACATTGTGGCCCGCCCGGAGCGCCGCGTCTCCGACCTCAACTTCCTGACGCGCGCCGAACGCCGGCAACTGCTCCGCGACTGGAACGACACGCGCGCCCCTTACCCGCGCGGCGTGTGCGTCCACCAGACGTTCGAGGCGCGCGCGGCCCTCGCGCCCGACGCCGTCGCCCTCTGCTTCCGCGACGAGCAGCTCACCTACGGCGAGTTGAACCGCCGCGCCGACCGGCTGGCGCGTCAACTCAAGTCGCG
Organism: Pyrinomonadaceae bacterium; assembly: GCA_036567125.1. Lineage (GTDB taxonomy): Bacteria > Acidobacteriota > Blastocatellia > Pyrinomonadales > Pyrinomonadaceae > JAIVGV01. Next base: position 1,643 of record DATCVD010000762.1, read on the forward strand.
GGGCGTCGGGCCGGACGTGCGCGTCGGCGTCTGCCTGCGCCGCTCGGCGGGGATGGTCGTCGCGCTGCTCGGCGTGCTCAAGGCGGGCGGCGCATACGTCCCGCTCGATCCGACCTACCCGAAGGAGCGGCTCGCGCTGATGCTCGACGACGCCCGCGCCCCCGTGCTGCTCACGGAGCGTCCGCTGGCCGCCCTCCTGCCCGATCACGGCGCGCAGGCCATCCACCTCGAAGACGAAGCCGCATCGAACGCCGCCGCGCGCGACCCCTCTCCGACCGCAGGCGACGGCGGCGACGGCGGCGTCAACGGCATCAACAGCATCAACAGCATCGTCGGGCCTGACAATCTCGCCTACGTCATCTACACGTCGGGCTCGACGGGGCGGCCCAAAGGCGTGATGGTCAGTCACCGCAACGTCGTCAACTTCTTCGCCGGGATGGACGAGCGCGTCGGCGGCGGCGACGGCCCCGGCACTTGGCTCGCCGTCACCAGCATCTCGTTCGACATCTCCGTGCTTGAGTTGTTGTGGACTCTGGCGAGGGGCTTCCGGGTCGTCGTCCAACCGGAGCAGAGCGGGGCCGCCTACGGGCTGGCCGAGCGCGAATCGGTCGGCCGCGGCGCGATGGACTTCAGCCTCTTCTACTTCGCGGCGGCCGACGACGACGCGGCCGCCGACAAGTACGACCTGCTGATGAAGGGGGCCGCGTTCGCCGACCGCAACGGCTTCGCCGCCGTCTGGACGCCGGAGCGCCACTTCCACTCCTTCGGCGGCCTCTACCCGAATCCTTCCGTCATCGGGGCGGCGCTGGCGGCCGTCACGGAGCGCATACAGATCAGGGCCGGCAGCGTCGTCCTGCCGCTGCACAGCCCCGTGCGCGTCGCCGAGGAGTGGGCCGTGGTGGACAACCTCTCGCGCGGGCGGGTCGGCGTCTCCTTCGCTTCGGGCTGGCACGCCGACGACTTCGTCTTCGCGCCCGATAACTACGAGCCCCGCAAGGAGCTGATGATGCTCCACGTCGAGACGGTGCGGCGGCTGTGGCGGGGCGAGGCGGTGACCTTCAGGGGCGGAGCGAGCGACGTGGAGGTGCGGATTCGCCCGCGTCCAGTGCAGGCCGAGCTTCCCGTCTGGATCACGGCCGCCGGCCACCCCGACACCTTCCGCGCGGCGGGCGAGGCCGGGGCCAACCTGCTCACGCACCTGCTCGGCCAGAGCGTCGAGGAGTTGGCCGAGAAGATCAAGATTTACCGCGAGAGCTGGCGGCCGCGCCAGCACGGCCCCGAACGCGGCCGCGTCACGCTCATGCTCCACACCTTCGTCGGCGAAGACCTGGAGACGGTGCGCGCCAAAGTGCGTAAGCCACTGAGCAGCTACCTCGCCACCTCGCTCGACCTCGCCCGGAACCTGCTGCGCAGCCTCGGCGAGAGCGTTGACGGCGCACTCGCCGCCGCCGACCTTGAGGCCCTGCTCGCGCACGCCTTCGACCGCTACTACAACACGAGTGGGTTGTTCGGCACGCCGCAGTCCTGCCTTCAGATGATCAACCGCCTGAAGTCGATAGGCGTGGACGAGACGGCCTGCCTGATCGACTTCGGCGTCGACGCCGACTCGACACTCGCCGGCCTGCGGCAGCTCAACCTGCTCCGCCAGCTCAGCGACGCGGGGCGCGAGGCGGACGAAGACGACCGCACGCCGGCCGAGCAACTCGCCAGGCACAACGTCACCCACATGCAGTGCACCCCGTCGCTGGCCGGCGCGCTCGTCGAAGACCCGGCCGCGGCCGGCCCCCTCGGCACGCTCGGCAAAATGCTCGTCGGCGGCGAGGCGCTGCCGGAGTCGCTCGCCGCGCGGCTGCGCGAGAAGGTGCGCGGCGAAATCCACAACATGTACGGCCCGACCGAGACGACCATCTGGTCTGCGACTCACCGGCTCGCGCACGCGGACGACGGCGTCGTCCCCATCGGCCGCCCCGTCGCCAACACCGAAATCTACGTCCTCGACGCGCGCCTCCAGCCCGTGCCCGTCGGGATGACGGGCGAGCTCTTCATCGGCGGCGAAGGCGTCGTCCGCGGCTACCTGCGACGCCCCGGCCACACTTCGGAGAGGTTCATCCCAGACCCCTTCGGCGACCGCCCCGGCGCGCGCCTCTACCGCACGGGCGATCTCGCGCGTTACCTGCCCGACGGCTCCGTCGCATACCTCGGCCGTCTTGACCAACAGGTGAAGGTGCGCGGCCACCGCATCGAGCTGGCCGAGGTCGAAGCGGCGCTGCGCGAGCACGCGGGCGTGCGCGAGGCCGCGGTCGTCG
>DATCVD010000763.1:0-3581 GCA_036567125.1 Pyrinomonadaceae bacterium
CGCCGCGGGGCACGACCGCCGCCGCGCCGTGCGACAGCAGGAGCAGCAGGGCGGCGAACGCGCCGCGTCGCTTCGCACTCGGTGGCTTGAACATTCGTCGCCTCCCCGTCCTGAACGCCCGCCGCGTCTCCCTCTTTCTAGGTCTCGCGGTTCGCCTCTATCGCGCGCAGCAGTTCTTCGTCGCCGAGAGACTGCTCCCAATCTTTCGGCAGTTCGAGCCGCGCCGTCTTCGCGCCGCCGCCCGGCGTGCAGACGACCGCAACCATGCCGTCGCCCTCGGCCGCGCGTTCGGCCGCCGCGTTGTCGCCGCCGCCCGACAGCCCGGCGTAAGCCTCGACGCACGACCACACGATCCCGTCCTCGCCGTTGATCTCACGCGGCATCCCCACACACCCTTTCGACCCGTCACAGGTTTCGTCGGCGGGTCTATGTTATTCTGCGGCCCGACGCGATTCAAACAGCCACGCGCCCGTCGGAGGTCATCAATGGCCCAACGCTACACGGCAACGTCGCAGACGCGCGACGACGTGGAAATCTTCACGCTCGCCGACGGCGCGGCGGCCGCCGCCGAGATCGCGCCCGCGCTCGGCAACAACTGCTTCGCCTTCCGCGCCGCCGCGCCCGTCCTCGAAGAAGTACCGTTCGCGGATTTCTTGCGGAAGCCGACGAGCTACGGCATCCCCGTCCTATTCCCGTTCCCGAACCGCATCCGCGACGGCCGCTTCGCCTTCGACGGCGAAATTTTCACGCCCGATCCCCCGCGCCACGGGTTCGTCAGAGACAAGCCGTGGCGCGTCGTCTCTCACGGCGCGAACGACGACCGAGGGGCTTGGCTCACGTCGAATTTCGACGCGGCGGACTACCCCGAAAAAATCCTGCGTCAGTTTCCGTTCCCGTTTCAGATCGAGATCACTTACAGGGTGAAGGACGCGCGGCTGACGATTGAAGCCGCGGCGCGCAACACCGGGCGGAGGCGGATGCCCGCCGGCTTCGGCATCCACCCTTACTTCCGCCGGCCCGACCGCGGACGCCTGAGAGTCCCGGCCGAGGCGCGCTGGGAACTGTCGGACAGCCTGCCGACGGGCCGCGTCGTCCCGGTCGATGGCGATTACGATCTGCGGGAGGGGAAGTCGCTCGACCGCCTGAACCTCGACGACATCTTCACGCGCGTCGAGACTGACGGGGGCGGCCCCGCGCGCTGCCTGATCACGGACGACGCGGCCGGCACGGAGACGGTCGTCGAGTTCTCGACCGAAAGGCTGCCGCACGTCGTCGTCTACACGCCGCCAGCGCCGCGCCGCGCCGTCTGCGTCGAGCCGAACAGTTGCCCGACCGACGCCTTCAACCTCCGGGCGCGGGGGATCGAGAGCGACGTGATCGTGCTCGGCGCGGGCGAGGAAGTCCGCTTCGAGATCGCCATCTACACGCGGCCGGCGGCGCGCCGGGTGTGACCGGGGAAAGGGAATCTTATGACCGAAGCGGCGACTCTGGAGGATGCGATCTCAATCGCGGCCGAGGCGCACCGCGGGCAGCGCGACAAGGCCGGGGCGGTCTACCTGCTGCACCCGCTGCGCCTGATGCTCAGGATGGACTCGGAGGCCGCGATGATGGCGGCCGTGCTGCACGACGTGGTCGAGGACTCGGACTGGACTCTCGAACGTTTGCGCCGTCGCGGCTTCGCGGAGGAAGTCGTCGAGGCGGTCGCGTGCCTGACGCACCGCGACGGCGAGAGCTACGAGGAGTTCGTCGAGCGCGTTAAGCCGAACCCGCTCGCGCGGCGCGTGAAGATAGCCGACCTCGAAGACAACATGAACGTGCTGCGCATCGGCCGGCTCGGCCCGAAGGACTTAGAGCGGCTTGAGAAGTACCACCGCGCGTGGCGCACGCTGAAGGAAGCGGAACGCGGCTAGCCGGTTACCCGCCGCCGCCCAACCAAAGCCCGCCGCCCGCCCGATCCAGCCCGCCGCCACCTCACGAAACCATCCGCGCTTTGTTCGGCGCGCCGAATTCGGGCAGCGCCTCGAAGACTTCGAGCGCGTAGCGGACGTTGTTGAACGGGGCCGACACCTGCACGCCCTGAACCCGGTCGCGCACTTCGAGCAGCGACTCGCGCGCGATCTGCAAACCCTCGTCGCGGGCCTGCTCCTTGCCGCGCTCCGAGGCCGCGCGCATCCGCTCCATGATCGCGGGCGTGACGTTGACGCCCGGCACCTCGTTGTGCAGGAACTCGGCGTTCCGGTACGAGACGAGCGGCCAGATGCCGGCGACGACGGGGATGCGCGTGTGCTCGATGCGCTTCAGAAAGTGGCGCAACTGCTCGACGTCGAAGACCGGCTGCGTGATGGCGAACTCCGCGCCCGCCTCGACCTTGTACTCGAACCGCTTGATCTCCTCGTCCAAGTTGATCGCGCCGGGGTTGCAGCCCACGCCGATGCAGAAGGACGTGGGGCAGCCGACGGGGTTGTTGCCGAGGTCGAGTCCGTGGTTGAGCTTGTTGACCATGTTGGTCAGCCCGATGGAGTCGATGTCGAAGACGGCGGTCGCGTCCGGGTACGGCCCCATCTTCGGCGGGTCGCCGGTGATGATCAGCAGGTTCCGCAAACCCAGCGCGGCCGCGCCGAGCAGGTCTGACATCATGCCGAGCAGGTTGCGGTCGCGGCAGCAGTAGTGCAGGACTGATTCGAGTCCGATCTCGCGCTCGACTAGGACGGCCGTGGCCTGAGCGGACATGCGCGTCTGCGCGCGCGGCCCGTCGGGGATGTTGACGGCGTCCACGCCCGCCGTCTTCAAGAGCCGGATCGAGTCGAGCGTCTTTTCCGGGTCGCAGCCCTTGGGCGGCAAGACCTCGCAGGTCGTGACGAACTCGCCGCGCGCGAGCTTGCGCGCCCAGTTGGAGCGCTCTTCGAGCGGGACGACCGTCACGTCCGGCGGCGTCAGCTCGACGACGCTCGCCGCGCGCGCGAGGCGGCCCGTCACGCCCGTGTGGCGCGGCGAGACGGCGCGCACCGCGTCCGCGATGAGCTTGACGTGCGCGGGCGTCGTCCCGCAGCAGCCGCCGACGAACTTGACGCCCGCCTGTATCAGCCGCTTCGCGTACTTCGCCATGTACTCGGGCGATCCCATGTAGAACTGCCGGCCCTGCACGTCGCGCGGCAGGCCCGCGTTCGGCTGCGCCGAGAGCCGCTTGTGGGTCACGGCGCGCATCTTCTCGACGGCCGTCAAAATGATCGCCGGGCCGACGCCGCAGTTCAGGCCGATCACGTCCGCGCCCCACTCGTCCAGGCGCGCGGTGAAGACTTCGGGCGTCGTGCCGAACACGGTGTTCCCGTCCATCTGGATCGTCATCTGCGCGACGACCGGCAGATCGCACAAATCGCGCACGGCGGCGAGCGCCTGCCGCATCTCCGAGATGTCGGAGAAGGTTTCGAGCACGAAGAGATCGACGCCGCCTTCGAGGAGCGCCTCGGCCTGCGCGCGGAACATCTCCTTGGCCTCGTCGAACGAGGTCGGCCCGTACGGCTCGATGCGCAGGCCCAGCGGGCCGATGGCCCCGGCGACGTAGGCGCGGCCGTCCGCGGCGT
>DATCVD010000764.1:0-3419 GCA_036567125.1 Pyrinomonadaceae bacterium
GGCGGGCGGCGGCCGCGTCGACTCGATCAGAACGTCGGACGGCGCGCACCTGAGCGCCGCTCATTTCATCTACGCCTGCGGGCCGTGGCTGCCGAAAGTTTTTCCGCAGCTGCTCGCGGGGCGCATTCACGTGACGCGGCAGGAGGTCTATTTCTTCGGCGCGCCGGCGGGCGACGCGCGCTTCCGCGCGGACTCGCTGCCCGCGTGGGTTGACTGGCGCGCGGAAGTTTACGGCCTGCCCGATCTGGAGGGCCGCGGCGTCAAGATCGCGCTCGACCGCCACGGCCCCGACTTCGACCCCGACGCGACGGAGCGCGTGCCGACCGCGGAGACGCTTCGTGAGGTGCGCCGCCTTCTGGCCGAGCGGCTGCCCGCGCTGCGGGACGCGCCGCTCGTCGAGTCGCGCGTCTGCCAGTACGAGAACACGTCGAACGGCGACTTCCTGATCGACCGCCACCCCGAACACGAGAACGTCTGGCTCGTCGGCGGCGGCTCCGGCCACGGCTTCAAGCACGCCCCGGCCGTCGGCCACTACGCGGCCGACAAAATCCTCGCGGGCGACGCGACCGAGCCGCGCTTCTCGCTCGCGGCGAAAGAGCGCGTGCGGCGGCGGACGGTCTTCTAGCTCGCGCGCTTCTCGCCCCGCCGTTAACTCCCCGCCCCTTTCACCCCGGCACGCGCGCCGCGGGCCGAACCGCCGGCGGCCCGCAAACTCGTATGTTCGCCGCGCGCGCGGACGGCGGCGCGCACGCTTCGGGCCGCCCGCGCGCGAGTCTGATCCCGGCCGGCGAAAAATCCCGCGTGAAGGCACGAGGCGCAACGAACATCCGGGGGACTCGTCAGAACCGCCGGGCATCCACGGAAACGGACGGCGAGGCCGCCGCCGAGTGTTCCGAGACGTTGAAGCCGCGGCCGCCTATTCCGAGAGGAGTTCCCCGTTGAAACTAAAATCACTTCTTCCGCGCGTCGCCCCCGCGTTGCTCGTCGCCGCCGCCCTCGCGGCCGTCGCCCCGGCGCGGCAGCAACCGGCGGCCAACTGCGTCGCGCCCGGCGTCTCCTTCGGCCGGCTCTTCAACGAAGTCCGAATCGGCTACACGGACGGGCGCTTGAGCATCGGCACGCTCTACGCCACCTGCCTGCCGCAGCCGGCGCGGCCGGGCCGGTCGGCCTTCCCCTACGACCCGGACGGCGGCGGCAAGCTCACGACGAACGTGCGCCGCGCCGACGGCACGCTCGTGAACACCTACGTCTGGTACGCGCGCAGCATCGGGGGCTTGTGGGAGATGGAGCGCTACAAGGTGGTCGGCGGCTACGAGGCCGTGAAGCCCCTGCGCGCGGGCGCGTACGTTCTTGAGTTCGCCGCCGAGGACAAGCCCTTCTACCGCTTCCCGTTCTCGGTCGTCGAGGTGAAGTCGGACGACCCGTACCAGCCCGCCGGGACGCGCTACCTGCTCGAAGGCCCGTGGAACGACTACGGCAACATCTACTACCAGCGCAACGACCCGGCCTCGTCGCTCTCGTTCACCACTTGGGTGCAGGACAGGGCCGGCAACGACAAGGGGCGGCGCGGCGTGCCCTACGAGATGAGGCTCGTGCGCGAGCGCGACGGGAAGGTGATCGCGCAGGACGCGGCGACGCTGCGGATGGAGCCGCGCTGGCTCAAGTTCGACGCGCTCCTGAAGCCCGCCGAAGGCGACCCGAACAGCTACTTCAAGGCCGGCGAGCTTTTGCGCGAGGACGGCGACTACAGCTTCCGCTTCACGCTCGACGGCAAGCCCTACGGCAAGTACCCGTTCGCCGTGCGCGGCGGGCGCATTCAACTGCAAGGCAATCAGGTGCGCGAGCGCGCGAACCCGCTCGACTACATCAGCGAGTCGATCTCGGGCGGCCGCTACACCTCTTGGTGGATCAGGCGCGAGGGCGCGGGGCGGTGACGGCGCGCGCAGTTCCCGCCGCGCCGCCGCCGCCGCAAATCGCTTGACAGCCGTTTCCGCGAGCGGTTAATAACTGCCTCGCGCGCCCCCGACCGGCCCTTCAGCGCGCGGACGAGCCGCCGCCGCCGTCTCGTCCTTAACGCCCGGCTTCGCTCTTCAAGCCCCCTCGAACGGAGAAACGTCCATGCGCGAAATCAATCAGGCGGGCCTCGATCTCATCAAGAGCTTCGAGGGCATCCTCGACGGCAACCCCGCGACCGTCAACCTCGATCCCTACGTCGATCCCGTCGGCATCTACACGATCGGTTGGGGGCACGCCATCGTCTGGGGGAACGGCTTCCTCAAGACCTCGACCCCGAACGCGAAGGCCATCGCGAAGCAGCTCTACCCGGACGGGCTGACGATGCAGCAGGCGGAAGACCTGCTGCGCGCCGACATCCGCGCCCACTCGATCCCGGTCGAGGCGCTGATCAAAGTCCCGGTCTCGGACAACCAGTTCGCGGCGCTCGTCTCCTTCGCCTTCAACCTCGGCACGAACAACCTGCGCACCTCGACCCTGCTCCGCAAGCTCAACGCGCGCGACTACAACGGGGCCGCGCTCGAATTTGCGAAGTGGAACAAGGCGGGCGGCAAGGTCTTGAGGGGGCTGACGCGCCGCCGCGAGGCCGAGGCCACCCTCTTCAGGACGCCCTAGGGGGCGCGGCGGCGAATCCTTCCGATGGGCAAAGTTCTAGCGGCGGTCATGCCCGCGCCGGGCGCGGCGGTCGAGCTGCGCGAGGTCGAGGAGCCTGAGCTTGAGCACAACTCGGCGCTGCTCGCGGTCGAGCTGAGCGAGGTCTGCGGCACGGACGTGCACCTCCAGCGCGGCCGCCTCGCGGGCGTGCCCTACCCGCTCCTGCCCGGCCACGTCTCGGTCGGCCGCCTCGCCCGAATCCGCGGGACACTTCTGGACGTTGACGGCCGGCTCTTGCGCGAGGGCGACCGCGTCACCTTCCTCGACGTGCACCGCACCTGCAACGCCTGCTGGCACTGCCTCGTCGCCAAGGCCACGACGCGCTGCCCCGCGCGCAAGGTTTACGGCATCACCTACGGCTTCGCGGACACGCTCGCGGGCGGCTGGGCCGAGAAGATTTATTTGAAACCCGCGACGCGCTGCATCCCGCTCGGAGACGTGGACGCCGAAACTTTCATGGCCGGCGGCTGCGCGCTGCCGACCGCGCTGCACGCGACGGAGCGCGCGCGGATTCCACTCGGCGCGACCGTGCTCGTCTTGGGGAGCGGCCCCGTCGGACTCTCCGCCGTCATCCTCGCGCGCATGAGCGGCGCGCTCAAAGTCCTGTGCACGGGCGCGCCCGACGCGCGTTTGGAGGCGGCGCTCGCGGTCGGCGCGGACGCGACGTTGAACGTCGAGACGCACGCCGTCGGAGCGCGCGCCGAGTGGGTGCGCTCGCACACGGCGGGCCGGGGCGCGGACGTGGTAATCGA
>DATCVD010000765.1:0-3049 GCA_036567125.1 Pyrinomonadaceae bacterium
CTGCTTCGACCCCGCGCGCGCGCACGAACTCGAACGCGCCGGCCTGACGCCGGAGCAGGCCGCCGCGCGCACCACGGCCGGCCGCGGCAACTACGAAGACACCATCGCCTTCAAGATCGCCGCCGGCGACCTCTCCCTCGAAGAGGCCCGGCGCATCATCACCAGCGACTTCTGGAACGACTGAAGTTCAGGAGCTAGGAGTTAGGGGCTAGGAGTTAGGAATCTCAAATCTCAGATTGCAGACTTAAAATCTCGAACCGTAATCCCTAACTCCTAGCTCCTAGCTCCTAGCTCCTAAAATGGTTTCGCATGACTAACGAACAGCGCCCCACGACCGTCCTCTGCATCGCCAGCTACGAGAAGGGGCACGAGTTCCTGCGCGAGTGCAGGCGGCACGGCTGCCGCGTGCTGCTGCTCACCTCGCTCAGCCTGAAGGGCGAGGCCGGGTGGCCGCCCGACGGCGTTGACGAGACCTACTACATGCCCGACGCGCGGAAGGAGTGGGACGCGGACGAGATGATCCGCGCCGTCAGCTACCTCGCCCGCACGGAGGAGATCGACCTGATCGTCCCGCTCGACGACTTCGACTTGGAGAAGGCCGCCGCGCTCCGCGAGCACCTGCGCGTCCCCGGCCTCGGCGAGACCACCACGCGCCACTTCCGCGACAAGCTCGCCATGCGCATCCGCGCCGCCGAAGCCGGCATCCGCGTCCCCGAATTCGTCCACGCCCTCAACCACCGCTGGCTCGCCGAGTTCACGCGCGTCGTGCCGGGGCCGTGGCTCCTGAAGCCGCGCTTCGAGGCGTCGGCCACCGGCATCAGGAAGATCAACTCCGCCGAAGAACTCTGGCCCGCGCTCGACGCGCTCGGCGACAGGCAATCTTTCCACCTGCTCGAACGCTACGTGCCCGGCGACATTTTTCACGTCGACGCAATCGTCTCCGAGCGCGAGGTCGTCTTCGCCGCCGCCAACCGCTACGGCAACCCGCCGCTGGACGTGGCGCACGGCGGCGGCGTCTTCACCACGCGGACGCTGCCGCGCGACTCCGGCGACGGCCACCGGCTGCTCGAAGCCAACGCGCGCGTGCTCGAAGCGATGCGGCTCCTGCGCGGCGTCTCGCACACCGAGTTCATCAAGTCGCGCGCCGACGGCGAGTTCTATTTTCTGGAGACGGCGGCGCGCGTCGGCGGCGCGCACATCGTCGAGCTGATCGAGGCCGCGCGCGGCGTCAACCTCTGGGCCGAGTGGGCCAAGATCGAGATCGACCGCGGCCGCGGGGGCTACCGGCTGCCGCCGCTCCGCGAAGGCAACGCCGGCCTCATCGTCTCGCTCGCGCGCCAGCAGCACCCGGACACTTCGGCCTACGACGACCCCGAGATCGTCTGGCGTCTCGACAAGCCCTCGCACGTCGGCCTCATCGTCCGCTCCGCAGACCCGGCGCGCGTCGAGCAACTGCTCGACTCCTACGCCCGCCGCTTCGCGCACGACTTCCTCGCCACGCTGCCCGCGCCCGACAAGCCGGTGAGCTAAAAAAAGGGTGAAGGTGAAAAGGGGAGGGGAAAGGATCGGGTCTGATCCTTTCCCCCTCCCCTTTAACCCTCGCCCAGAAACTTTTCACTCCGGCCGCTCCAGCGGCGGCGCGACGGCGATGAAGTCTTCGGCGAAGCGGCGGGCGTAAGTTTCCAGAAGCTCGACGACGCGCGCGTGCGAGTCGGAGCGCACGACGAGCGCGGCGTGGTGGCGCTTGCGGGGGCGGAAGGCGATCTCAGGATCGTCGTACGCTGAGGTGTCGGGCCACTCCTGGCGCGCGAGCGAGAGGATGATGCCGGAGTGATCGCGACGCGCGGCGGGCGGCTCGTAGGGGCGCGCCTCGCTTGAGAGTTCGACGCGCGCCCACTCGCGCCAGACGTTGACGCCGGTGGCGGCCTCGTGCGTCTCGGCGATGAACGCGCCGCCGACGCGCGCGGCGATTTCGAGGAAGTAGAACTCGCCGTCCTCCGCGCCGCGGATGAACTCGGCGTGCGTCGCGCCCTCTCCGAGTCCGAGCGCGGAGATGACGCGGCGGTTGATCTCCAGCAGCTCGCGCCGCTCGTCCGCGTCGTGTTCGAGCGAGTGGGAGATGAAGACGCCGCCCTCGTGCGCCACGCTCATCGGCGGCCGCCCGTAGCGGTTCGCGCCCGCGAACACGACGCGGCCGCCGTAGACGATTGAATCGACGTGAAAGACTTCGCCCGCGACGAATTTTTCGAGCAGGTGAAAAGTCGAACGCTCGTGCGGCCGCTCGCGGGCGTCGAGCGCGTCGATGTGCCGCCAGACCTGCTCCGCGTCGTGGAGCTTGCGGATGCCGATGGCCGACACGTCGGTGCGCGGCTTCATCACCCACGGGGGCCGGACGCGCTCCATGTACTCGCCGATCTCCTGATAGTTGAGCGCGTGGACGAACGCGGGGACGCGCAGGCCCGCCGCCTCCGCCGCGCCGCGCATCGCCAGCTTGTCGCGGAACAGGCGCGCGGCGGCGCTCGTCAGGCCCGGCAGCCGCAGGTGCTCGCGCACGAGTCCGGCCGTGATCACGTCGAACTCTTCGAGCGCGACGACGCGCGCGAGCTTGTGGCGGCGCGCGATCTCGGTGGCGGCGTGGACGTAATCGTCGGCCGAGGCGTGGTCGGGGAGGAAGACCGCGGCTTCGAGCGCGTCGTGCGGCCAGTCCTCGCCGCGCAGCTTCTCCCGCGTGATGAGGAAGACGCGCGCGCCCTGCCGCCTGCACTCGCGCAGGAACTCCGCGCCCTTGAAGTAGCTGGCGAGGCAGACGACGTTTTTCGTCGCCGGTTCTGTCATCTCCGTCAAGGCTTCCCTTCCCGCAATCAGCGCGAGCGGGCGCGCGCGTCGAAGAACTTGCGGGGCAGTATAACTCGGAATCGCGCGGAGGGGGGGCGGGGCGACGGTTGATTCGCGGCCGAGTTGTGTGGGAGACGGTACACACCACGGAGGGCGTAGAGGAGCGCGGCGGGGCCGATCTGACATTCCGAATTCGGAATGTCAGATCGGCCCC
>DATCVD010000766.1:0-7089 GCA_036567125.1 Pyrinomonadaceae bacterium
TTGCGCGCCCCAGTTGCCCGCGCCGGCCGCGCCCGCCACGCCCGCGTGGCCGAAGCGGTCGTAGCGCGCGCGCTGCTCCGAGTTCGAGAGCACGGCGTACGCCTCGGCGATCTCTTTGAAGCGGTCTTCGGCCGCCTGATCGCCGGGGTTCACGTCCGGGTGGTACTGCTTCGCCAGCCGCTTGTAGGCGCTCTTCAACTCCTGCTCCGTCGCCGCGCGGCCGACACCTAAGACTTCGTAATAATCTCGTTTGCTGCTCATAAGAAAGTGAAGCGTGACGGGGAGAGAATAACGCAGTGGATCGTAAATCGTAAATCTGACAAAAAGCCGTAAATCGTGAATCGCCAATCGTGAACAGATAAAAGGCTGTGAGTCGTGGGCGGCAAGCCGCGAACTGACCCGACCGGCTCTAATCTATTTACGATTGACGATTCACGATTTACGGCTTTCCCCTGTCGCGCTCTCTAGAACCGCTCGATCACGCTGTCGGGGTTCTGGTTCTTCGCGGGCGCGGGCGCGCTCATGCCCGCCATGCCGAGCATCGCGCTCGTGAGCATCGAGGCGATGCGCTCGACGTGGTGCAGCATCCGCTGCAACTCCTCCAAGTCCTCGCAGCCGGCCGCCTCGGCGCACTCGGTGAAGATGCGCTGCGCCTCCTGCCGGTCGTCGGCCGGGAGCGACGCGGCAAGCTCGCGGAAGGTCTTCTGCGCGTTGCGCGACAGGCTCTCGACCTTGTTCCTGAGCGCGATCACTTCCTTCGTCCGCTTGTCGCGGTCGACGGAGTTGACGGCCTCCGTGATCAGCATCTCGATCTCGTCGGGCGTGAGGCCCGACGTGGGCGTGATCCTCATCGCCTGCTGGCGGCCCGTGGACTTGTCGGTCGCCGAGACGTTGAGGATGCCGCTGGCGTCGACCTCGAAGGCGACCTCGACCTGCGGCGTGCCGCGCGGCGCGGGCGGGATGCCGACCAGCTCGAACTTGCCGAGGGAGCGGTTGCCCGCCGCGATCTCGCGCTCGCCTTGCAGGACGTGAATCTCGACCGTCGATTGGTTATCGACGACGGTCGTGAACGTCAGGCCGTTGCGGAGCGGGATCGTCGAGTTGCGCTCGATGACTTTGGTGAAGAGGCCGCCGCGCGTCTCAAGGCCGAGCGAGAGCGGGAGCACGTCGAGCAGGACGATGTCCTTGACCTCGCCGGTCAGGACGCCGCCCTGAATGGCCGCGCCCATGCCGACCACCTCGTCCGGGTTGATCTCGGCCGACGGCTGGCGGCCGAAAATCTCCGTCACCGTGCGCCAGATGATCGGCGAGCGCGTCTGCCCGCCGACGAGCAGGACTTTGCTGATGTCCGACGGCTGGAGCTTCGCGTCCCACAGCGCCTTCTGGCACGGCTCGATGGTCTGCTCGACGAGGTCTGCGACCAACTGCTCGAACATCGCGCGCGTCAGCGTCTTGCTGAAGTGCTTCGGCCCGGAGGCGTCGGCCGCGATGAACGGCAGGTTGATGTTCGTCTCTTCGAGCGACGAGAGTTCGCACTTGGCGCGCTCGGCCGCCTCCTTCAGGCGTTGCAGCGCGAGGCGATCATCGCGCAGGTTAATGCCCATCTCCTGCTGGAACTGCTCGACCATCCACGTGATGATCCGCTCGTCGAAGTCCTCGCCGCCGAGGAAGGTGTTGCCCGAAGTCGAGAGCACCTCGAAGACGCCCTCGCTCATCTCCAAGATCGACACGTCGAACGTCCCGCCGCCGAGGTCGTAGACGACGATGCGTTCCGACCCTTCGCGGCCGATGCCGTAGGCGAGCGCGGCGGCCGTCGGCTCGTTGATGATGCGCTCGATCTTGAGGCCCGCGATCTTGCCGGCGTCTTTGGTGGCCTGCCGCTGCGTGTCGTCGAAGTAGGCGGGGACGGTGACGACGGCCTCGGAAATCGCCTCGCCCAAGAAGTCTTCGGCCGCCGCCTTGAGGCGTTGCAGGACGATGCCGGAAATCTCCTGCGGGCTGTAGACGCGGCCCTGCACGCGGATGCGCGCGTCGCCGTTGGCGGCCTCGATGATCTCGAAGGGCGAGGTCTCTCGCGCCTTCTGGACTTCGGGCGAGTTGAACTTGCGGCCGATCAGTCGCTTGACGGCATAGACGGTGTTGGCCGCGTTGGTGACGGCCTGCCGCTTGGCGATCTGCCCGACCAGCCGCTCGCCCTTGTCCGTGAAGCCGACGACCGAGGGGGTCGTGCGCCCGCCCTCCTTGTTGGCGATGATCTGAACCGAGCCGCCTTCGAGGACGGAGACGCAGCAGTTGGTCGTGCCCAAATCGATGCCGATGACTTTGCCCATAGCAGTTTGAAACCTCGGAAGGGTGTAAACGGGAAGCGGGTGAAGTGAGGCGGGAATCTGGGGCCGGGGGTTTAAGGGGTTTAGGGCGACCGCCGGGGCCGGCCTAGCGGGTCGCCACCTTGACCATCGCGGGGCGCAGCAGCCGTTCGCCGATGCGGTAGCCGCGCTGAATCTCCTGCGTCACGGTGTCGGGCTCGTGCTCGTCCGAGTGCTCCGTGGCGACCGCCTCGTGGAAGTGCGGATCGAACGGGCGGCCGACCGCCTCGACCTCCTGCACGCCGAGCTGTTCGAGCACGCCGTTCAACTGGCGCGCGATCAGCTCGACGCCGCGCAGGAAGTTGCGGAACTCTTCCGACTCGCCGGCCGACGACGACGCCTCGGCTTCGAGCGCGCGCCGCAAATTATCGACGACGGGCAAAAGCTCCGAAGCCACGTCGGCCGCGACGCGGCCGTAAGTTTCCGCGCGCTCGCGCTCAAGTCGCTTGCGATAATTGTCGAAGTCGGCCTGCCGGCGGGACATCTGATCGACCAGTTCCTGCCGCTCACCCTTGAGGCGCGCGACCTCGTCTTCGAGGATGCTGACCTCGGCCTGCGCCGCCAGCAGCTCCGCCTCGGACGAGAGCGACGGCCGCGCCTTGCGCGACTCGCCGCCGCCGGGGCGCGCGTCGGAACGCTCGTCCGCGCCGGTCTGCGGCTGCTGCTTGTCGCGGCGGGAACGGTTCACGGTGTCTTGATCCTCGCGGTTCTCTTCGAGTTCGGAGTCGGGGAGCGAGCCGGCCGTGTCGGCGTCGTCCGCCCGCCCGCGCGAGCCTTCGGCGTCCGTCTCGCCGCCGCGGTCGATGCGGCGCTGCATCTCGGTCTCGCCCTCGTAGGCGGAGGCGCGGCCGAGTTCTTCGGGCGTCAGATCGTCCGCGCCGCCCGCGGCGTCCGCGTCGTCCACGAAGCGCACGGGGATTCGGTTCGGCGTCGCCCTGTTCTCGTCGATCATAAGAGTTGCCTTCAGCCCCCACCCGCGCGCCGCCGGAAACTTCCGCAGGCTTTAGACCAGCCTCCCGCCCTCGCCGAGCACGCACCCGACGCGCTGCGCGACGTAGTTGACGACGGCCATCGTGCGCGCGTACTCGATCCGCATCGGCCCGAAGACGCCGAGCGCGCCGAAGCCGTCGCCCACGCCCATCCGGTACGGCGCGGTGATGAGCGCGCACGCCTGCATCGCCGGGGCGGCGAGTTCGCGCCCGATGCGGACGCTGACCGCGGCCGGCGCGTCGCCGCGGCCGACGCACTCGTTCAGCAGCTCGATCATCCGCGACTTCTCTTCGAGCGTGCGGAACAGCTCGCGCAGCCGCGCGAGGTCTGAGAAGTCGGGCTTGCTCAAAATGTTCGACGCGCCGTCGACGTAAACCTCGCCCGCGTCGCCCGCCTCGCCGTCGAGGCTCTGATCGCACAGCAGCAGGGCGTTGCGCAGCAGCCGGTCGTAGAGCACCTTCTCGGCGCGCACCGCGCGCAGCAGCTCGGCGCGGATCGCGTTCAGGCTCTTGCCCGTGAACTCGGCGTTCAGGTAGCGCGCCGCGCGTTCCAGCTCGTCCTGCCCCAGCGGCTCGCCGACGCGGACGATCTTGTGCTGCACGACGTTCGGCGCGAACACCATCACGGCCAGCACGCGCCCGTCGGCCAGCGCGACGAACTCGATGTGCTGCAAACGACTCTCGGCGAGCGGCGGCGAGACGACGATGCCGACGTTCTCCGACAACTCCGAGAGCAGGTGCGACACGCGCTCCATCAGGCGGCCCTGCCCCGCGCCGTCCGCGGACAACTCCGCGCCGAGGGCGCGCTCGACCGCGTCCAAGTCGTTCTTCGACAGGCGCGCCGCGCCGACGATGTGATCGACGTAGAAGCGGTAGCCCTTGTCGGTCGGCACACGGCCGGCCGAAGTATGTGGCTGCTCGACTAAGCCGGCGTCTTCGAGTTCCGCCATCACGTTGCGGATCGTCGCCGCACTCCACCCGGCCGAGTTGGCGCAGCGTTCCGCGACCGTCTTCGAGCCGACGGGATCGCCCGTCCGCAAGTGCTCGCGGATGATCTCGCCCAGCACGAAACGCCCGCGCGCGTCGGGCAATGTCTCGGCCGGCGTCGAAGTTCTGGGGTTGCGGGCTGCCATGAAGCAGGGACGGAAGACGGGGACGACGACTGTGGCGAGGACGCCCGGCGGGCGAGGCCCACCAAAAAGCGCCTCATCAATCAATACCGTCCCGCCCAACTCCTGTCAAGACTTAATATTGCGGGCCGCCACGGGCCTGCCCTGACAGAGTATAACGGATTGCCGAAAACATCCGCAAACAACACCTGCCGGCCGCCGCGCGGCCCGCCCGCGGAGACGATCCGAGACGCCCGCACGGCCGACTCCGCAGCCCGCGGCCGAGTTTCGGACTAACACGCCGGCCGCGAGATTTTGGAGGCCGGGCTGACTGCCGCGCCCGCCGTTCGAGACCACTCGTCGCCCCCGCCGCGCCCGTATTCGCAGATTCCACTAGGGTTAACCCGCCTGTTCAGGTTGCATCTCAGCAAATCAGCGTAAGCCGCTGAAGGTAGAGCACTTATTCACTTCGTTTTTCCCTCGTCCGGGAGGCTGTGAAAAACTGTTCGCCCAATCCGCCGCCTCTCAAGGGTTTAGCGGGGGGGCGGAAAGTCTCGTTGACGCCCTCCGAGCGCGCCCGTAATATAGGCCGCAAGTCGGCGTTTCTGCCCCGTATCAGGTTCGGTTGCCGTCCGTCGCCGGCCGCTTCAGTGCTTCGGCCGCGTCAGCCTTTCGGTGTCTTCAGCCTATGCCCGACCTTCAGGCACATCTCAGCGTGATCTTCGCCGACGCCTTCCGCCAACTCGCGCCCGGCCGCCCGATCCCCGACATCGAAGTCCGCTTCTACCCCTACGCCGGCCTCAACCACACGATCCGCCTGCGCGCCGGCCGCGTCTACGTGCGCGTCTCCGACGTGTTCCGCGACGCGCCCCTGAACGTCCACCGCGCGCTCGCCTTCATCCTCGTCGCCAAGCTCCAGCGCAAACGCACGCCCGAAGTCCACGAGCGGGTCTATCGCGACTTCGCCTTCTCGCCGGAGGTGCAGCGCGCGGCCGACCTCGCCCGCCGCCGCCGCGGCCGCAAGCTGATCTCTTCCGCGCGCGGCCGCCACTACGACCTCGACCGGATGTTCGACCGCCTGAACCGGCGACACTTCGACGGCGAGATCGAGAAGCCGACGCTCACGTGGTCGCAGCGCCGCACGCGCCGCATCCTCGGCCACCACGACCCCGTCCACGAGACCATCGTCATCAGCAAGACCCTCGACTCGGCGGACGTGCCCGAGTGGTTCGTCGAGTACATCCTCTTCCACGAGATGCTGCACATCAAGCACCCGGCCCGCCTCATCAAGGGCCGCCGCTTCTACCACACCAAGGCCTTCCGCGCCGAAGAAGTACGCTACCCCTACTACCAGCAGGCGCAGGACTGGCTCGACGCCATCGCCCGCCAGCGCCGCACCCTCCAGCGCGCCCGCGCCGCCTGAACCCCGCCCCGAAAATCCACGCGCAAAACTTTTTCGCCCGCCGAAAATTTTCCCGCGAAATTTTTTGAAACCTTTCAACCCCTCCGACGTTCTAACCGGATAGGAAGGTGGGCTCCTCCGAAGAGAGCGGGCGGACGACACGCGGGCCTAAACAACCCGCATGAAGTTCCGCCCGTTTTCTTGTCTGCCGCAAGCCCCGTCAATCAGCTTCGCCTCTCACGGCTGGACAAAAAATCGCGTCCGTCGCTAGACTAACCCGTTTGTGACAGCGGACATTTCGTCGCCCTATCACAC
This sequence comes from Pyrinomonadaceae bacterium, assembly GCA_036567125.1. GTDB lineage: Bacteria > Acidobacteriota > Blastocatellia > Pyrinomonadales > Pyrinomonadaceae > JAIVGV01. The sequence continues at coordinate 6,182 of DATCVD010000766.1, forward strand.
GCGAGCCGCGCCCGCGCGCCGGGCGCGATCCATTTTTTCAGACGGAGATCGAAAATCAAATGGCAATCCCTGCGACCCAAATCCGCCGCGGCATGGTGATCCTCTTCGAGGGCAAGCTCTGCAAGGTGGTTGACTTCCGCCACCACACGCCCGGCAATTTGCGCGCGATGGTGCAGACCAAGCTGCGCGATCTCAAAACCGGCTCCTCCTTCGAGCACCGCTTCCGCTCGGCCGACACGGTCGAGCGCGCCTCGCTCGAACAGCACGAGATGGAGTACCTCTACTCGGACGGCTCCGGCCACACCTTCATGAACACGGAGAACTACGAGCAGACCACGCTCACGAACGACGACCTCGGCGACGCCGTGCAGTGGCTCACGCCGGGGCTGCGCATCCAAGCCGAGTTCTACGAGGGCAACCCCATCGGCGTCGAGCTGCCGCCCTCGATGGAGCTGACCGTCGTCGAGACCGAGCCTTCTCTGAAGGGCGCGACCGTCTCGAACGTGAACAAGCCGGCGAAGCTCGAAAACGGCGCGACCATCCTCGTCCCGCCCTTCGTCAACGAGGGCGACCGCATCCGCGTCGATCCCACCGAGGGCCGCTACATGGAGCGCGCCAAATAGAAGTGATGAGTGATGAGTGATGAGTGATGAGTGAAAGAAGCTGTTAGCTATTAGCTGTTAGCTATTAGCTGTTAGCTGTCAGCCGGAAAGTTTCTTCACTTATTACCCATCACTCGCCACCCGTCACTCATGCTTTTCGCTTACAGCATCCTGCTCACGCTCGGCGTCCTCTTCCTGCTGCCGGCCTTTTTGCTCGACGCCGCCAGACACGGGAAGTACGTGGCGGGCCTGCGCGAGCGGGCCGGGGGCGTCGCGCCGGTCGACGCGGGCGGGCGCGCGGTCGTG
>DATCVD010000767.1:0-2022 GCA_036567125.1 Pyrinomonadaceae bacterium
GGCTGCTGCTGCGCGGGCGTCGTCGCGGCCGGCGTCAGCGGCGTGTTCGACTGCGGGTTGCCGAGCGGGACGGGCTGCGGGACGGTGGCCGTGCGGGTCGAGTTGCTGATCGTGCCGGAGGTCGGCCGGCCGTTGTAGTCGGGCCGGTAGATGCGCGGCGTGATGAAGAAGAGCACTTCGTTCGTGTTCCTGACGGTCGTCTTGCGCTTGAAGAGGTTGCCGAGGACGGGGATGCCGGAGAGGCCCGGCGTGCGGTTCTGCGTCTCGCCCTCGCTGTCGTTGATGACGCCGCCGACGACCGTCGTGCCGCCGTCCGGCACGAGCACCTCGGTCACCATCCGCTGCGTGTCGATGCCGGGGGTGCCGAGCGAGTTGGTCAGCGAGCGATCCACCGTGTTGCTCTCGGCGACGACGCGGAGGATGACCGTGCCGGCGTCCGTGATCTGCGGCGTGACGGAGAGGCGGATCGGGACGGAGACGAAGGTCGTCGTGAAGACGACCGTTTCGCTGGTGCCTCCCGTCTGCGGCGTGACGACCGGGATCTGCGAGCCGCTCTCGATCTGTCCGGGCCGGTTGTTGAGCACGGTCAGGCGCGGCGTGGCGACGATCTTGGCTTGGCCCTTCGTCTCGCCGGCCGTGATGAGCGCGCTGATCTGGGCCGTGCCGATCAGCCCGGTCGTCAGGCCGACGACGGTGCTCGGCAGGTTCGCGGTCATCCCCGGCCCCGGCGCGATGGTGTTCGCCAATCCGCCGAAGAAGCCCTGCGGGTTCGGGCCGCTGATGGGGTTGTCGAGCGGCTGGATGGTGCCGATGTTGCCGAGCGCGCCGCCGCCGACGGGCCGCCCCCGCGAGTCGAAGCGCGGGGTGGAGAGGACGCCGGCCGAGAGCTGGACGCCGAGGTCGCGGCTGAAGTTGCGCGTGGCGATGACGATGCGCGTCTCGATCTCGACCTGCGGCTCGGGCTGATCGAGCAGCGCGACGAGCGGGCGGATGTTGAGTTCGATGTTCTCGCGCACGTCCGTGACGAGCAAGGTGTTCGAGCGCTGATCGACCTCGACCGAGCCGCGGCGCGAGAGCCGGCGCGCGATGATCGGCAGGATGCCGGGATCGGCCGAGCGGCCGGTGTCGCCGCCCGTCCCGCCGGAGTAGCTCTCGTCGGTCGCGCCGCCCGCGAATGAGCCGGTCGTGCCGGCGGCCTGCGCGAGCGTGCCGGAGGCGCGCGCGTAGTTGAGGCGGAAGATTTCGGTGACGAGGGCGGCGTTGTTGAGGCGCGCCTCGTTGATGGCCGCCTGCGTGGCGGCCTCCTCGGCCAGCACCTTCGTCGTCGCCACGCGCAGGATGTTGCCGTTCACGTCGATGCCGAGCCGGTTGGCGCGCAGGATCGCGTCGAGCGCGAGGTTCCACGGCACTTCCGAGACGTTGACGGTGACGGGCACGGGGCCGACCGACTTGTCGATGACGAAGTTCACGCCGTACTGCTCGGTGATGTAGTTGAGGATGTCGCGCACGTCGGCGTTGACGAGGTTCAAACTGATCGGCTCGCCGACGAAGCCCGTCTGCCCGTAGCGCTGGCCCTGCAACGACGGATCGCTCGCCACCCGGCGCTCGGCGTCAACGACGAGGGGCGACGGCGACGGGCGCGGCTGCTGATCCCGGCTCATGAGGTTCTGATCGACGTTAACGGTCGCGGGGGTCGCGGCGGGGCGCGGCTCCTGCGCGGCGGCGGCCGGGTCGGGCGCGAGTTCGAGCACGAGGCTGTTGCCCTCGATGTGCGTGCGCTCGCGCGCGCCCGCGCGCAGCTTCACGAGCAGCGCGCCGGCGCGCAGGCTGCCGACGTTGGCGCGCCCCTCGACGCCTATCGCCTCGACGAGCGCCGAGTTGACGGCGTACAGGGGTTGCAGGCGCGACACGTCGACGCCCGGCAGCTCGACGAGGATCGCGTTCGTGTAGGGGCGGCTGACGGCGTAGGCCATCGGCACCGTGCCCTCGACCGTGATGCGCGTCGTCGCGCCTTCGGCCGCG
>DATCVD010000768.1:0-7618 GCA_036567125.1 Pyrinomonadaceae bacterium
GGGCGTCGCCCGCAGGATCGCGGCCATCAGCGCGCCGCGGCCGCCGCCCACGTCCGCGATGCGGCGGAAGCGCGAGAAGTCGTAAGCCTCCGTGACGGCCGCCGAGACGACGTTCGACAGCTCGGTCATCGCCGCGTTGAAAGGCTCGTTCGACTCCGGGTGCGCGGCGTAGTACGGGAAGACCTCCTCGCCGTGCACGGCGCGGAACGCCGACTCGCCCGTGCGGACGCTCTCCAGCAGCCCGTCCCAAGCCATCCACGACGGCGACTCGCCGACGTGGAGCACGAACCCGCGCTGCGAGCCGGGCGCGTCGGCGCGCAGGAACTCCGCCATCGGCGTCAGCCCGTAGCGCCCGTCCGCCTCTTCGCGGAAGACGCCCACGCCCGCGAGCGCGCGCAGCAGCCGCCGCAGCGTCGGCGCGTGCGCGCCCGCCGCCGCCGCCAACTGCTCGACCGTCCGCGGCCCCCCGCTCAGAAGATCGGCGACGCCCAGCCGCGCCGCCACATAGATGGCCTTCGAGACCCAGTAGCCAGTCGCCATCTGGATGAAGGCCACCTCGGGCGGCGTCCCCTCAGCCGCCGCCCGCTGCCCTAACTCCTCTTCCATGCCCACCAGCGTCGCGCTCATCACTTTCCCTCCGTGGGCTAACGCGCGGCGCGCGCGCCGGAGGGATCAAGATAATTTCCGGCCCTCGGTTTTCAGTTTCCAGCCGAGACGGATCGCTTCACCGAACGCCGAAAGCCGCTCCCGGTCTTTAGCGAAACGATCTGACTTCGCTAGAGACCGGGAGCGGCTTTTCCGGCCGGAAACCGGAAACTGGAAACCGCCGCCCGCTACTGCACGGGGCCGAAGCGCGACTGGTACTCCTGCGAGTAGAGGAAGCCGAAGATCATCGTGCGGTAGTCCTGCGGGTTCGCGTTCAGGTGGTTGAGCCACGCCTGATAGCCGGTCGGCTCGGGGTCGCGTTGCAGGTAGCCGAAGTACTGCATGGCGACGAAGGCGCGGTTGTAGAAGCGCGCCGACGCCTCGTTGCTCTCGGCCACGGCGCGCAGGACTTGCGCGGGAGTCGCGCGGCCCGCCGCGAGGTCTGCGGCGAGTTGGTCGCGGTTCGGGAGCGTCACGCCGCCGCGCGCGAGCAACTGATCGAGGCGCGCCGGGGTGTCGAGGCGGCCGTTCAGGTCGGCGAACGACTGGCGGCCGCCGAAGCCGTCGCGCACCATGAAGTCGCGGATGAAGGCGGCCTTGTTGGCCTCCTGCTCGGCCTCGGTCTGGAAGCCGGAGAGCCGCTGCATGTCGGAGAGGAACTCCTCGTAGGTCGGCCGCCGGCCGAGCGCCACCTCGTAGAAGCGGTAGGCGAAGAAGCCGCGCTCGTGGAACTCGGTCGAGCGGTAGAAGGACGACGAGACGAGGAGGCGGTCGCAGAAGGGATCGGAGTTCGACTTGCCCGGCCCGAAGTGGCCCTCGAAGGCGCAGCGCCGCAGGACGCCCGTCCACGCCTCGAAGCCGCCCGCGTCCGGCTCGCGCGAGAGGAAGTCGAGGTACTGCTGGCGGACGAAGAAGTCGGCGTCGTTGATGGGGTTGCGCGCGCCGGGCTGGTCGTCGTCGCGGATGGTGACGGTGGCGACCGCGGCGTCGATGGAGAAGCCGCCCGACGCGTTGCCGAGCGCGAGGCGGAAGGTCTCCGGCCCCTCGGCGTACACGTCGTTCGTGAGGAAGACCGTGACGGTCTTCTCGGCCTCGCCCGCCGCGAAGCGCAGCCGCGCGAAGGTGGTCGAGAAGTCGCAGCGCGGGCGCGCCTTGCCGTCGACGGTCGAGCACGGCCGGTTGTCGAACGGCTCGCTGGCGACATCGACCGTGGACTCGGCGGCCAGAACGCCGGTGCGCCGGACGCGCAACTGGAACGACCCCGCGCCCTCGGCGACCGACACCGCCGTCTCGGTCAGGCGGTACGCGCCGACCGCGACGGTCGTCTGCGCTGGCGTGACGTTCAGGTCGTCGAAGACGGCCCGGCCGGGCGAGGCGACCGCGCCCGCCGTGCCGGCGCTGATCTCGGTGGCGAGCGAGCCGAGCGCGCCCGCGACCGGCACGATGCGAACTGCCGTCCACGTGCCGTCCTGCCCCGTCGGGCTGACCTCGAAGAGCATGGCCGGGACGGGCGCGGCCGCGGCGTCGTGGCGGAAGCGCCAGTACTTGTGCGCGACCGGGTCGTAGGGGATCGAGAGCGAGTTGAAGACGCCCGCGTTCCTGATCTGGAGGAGCAACTGCTGGAGCGTGTTGCTCGCCCCGGCGCGCGCCTTGTCGCCGCTCGCCGACGGCTGGGCGGGCGCGGGAACCTCGACCTCCTGCGCGACGAAGCGGAAGAAGTTCTGATCGTCGCGGCCGACGGAGAAGATGGTCTGCGCGCCGCCCGCGGCGATCTGATCGACGCGGAGGTCGGCCGTGGCGTTCGTGAAGTCGACCGAGCGGGTCGTCACGTAGCCGTTGAAGCTGAGGCCCGTGAAGTTCGCGCGCGGCGTGACGACGAGCTTGCCGCCGAGCTGCTCGACGGTGACGAGCGGGTCGGTCGCGCCCGGCGGCTGGGTGAGCGTGCCGAGGCTGAACTTGTCGGCGTCGCGCGCCGCGCCCGTGAAGTCTTCGCGGATGGGCGGCGTCGGCGTCGGGTTGGGGTTCGCGTCCGCGCCGAAGTCGGCCTTGGCGTCGCCGGCGAGGTTCGCGAAGCCGACGAACGGCGGGTCGAAGAGGTTGAACGGGTTCTGCGGCGTGACGCGGTAGGTGCCGCCGAGCGGCAGGTTCGTGAACGTGTAGTTGCCGGCCGCGTCGGTCAGGGTCGTGCCCGAGCGCGTGCCCGACAGGGTGACGACGACGTTGCCGGCGTCGGCCGCGGGGGCGGCGCGCCCGGCCTTCGCAGTGGGCGCGACGAGGTCGGTCAGGTTGCCGCTGATGACGAAGGCGTCGAGGGCGCGGAAGTCGCCGGTGCGGTTGCCCGTCACGTTGCGGAAGATGTGGACGGGCGGCGTGAAGATCAAGCCGGCGCGCGTGGGCCGCACGACGTAGTTGCCGGCGACCGGGGCCGCGAACGAGTAGTTGCCGTTGGCGTCCGTCTGCGTGGTCGAGAGCGGCTGCTCGGAGTCGTCCGAGACGGGCGCGACGAGCGCGACGGTGACGCCGCCGGCCGGCTGCGCGTTCTCGTCCGTGATGCGGCCGGAGATGACGACGCTGGCGAGGCCGCCGGCGAAGTCGGCCGTCTGGTTCGCTTGCAGGTTGTCGAAGGTGCGCGAGAGCGGCGCGAACGAGAAGTTGGCGAGCGACGGCGTGACGGTGTACGTGCCGCCGGCCGCGAGGCCCGCGAACGAGTAGTCGCCGTTGGCGTCGGTCTGCGTCGTGCCGCCCTGCCCGCCGGAGAGCGTGACGGCGACGGCCGCGAGCGGCTGGCTGTTCACCGAGTTCGTGACGCGGCCCGCGATTGAGAAGGTCTGCGCGGCGTCGTCGTTCGTGATCGTGGCTTGGCCCTGCGCGTCGCCGAGCGCGGCGTTGGCGGGCGCGGTCAGGTTGAGGAAGAAGGTCTCGTCCGGCTCGACCGCGGCGTCGCCGCCGACGGGGACGGAGACGGCGAAGGTGGTCGTGCCGGCGGGGAGCGTGGCCGTCCCCGCCTGCGCGGCGTAGTCGCCGGAGGCGGCCGTGGCCGTGCCGTCGGCCGTGGCGAAGTTGACCGTGACGGCCTGCCCGCTCGCGGCCGAGAGGCTGATCTGGAAGACCGCGTTCGACTGGCCGGAGTTCCCTTCCGCCAGCGTCACGTCGCCGACGGAGGCGGAGGGCGCGGCGTCGTCGTCCGTGATGGTAACGGCGGCGGTGCTCTGCGCGCCGAGGACGACGTTGCCCGCGCCGACCGAGAGCGAGAGCGTGAACGACTCGTCCGGCTCGTCGAGCGCGTCGTCGGTGACGCCGACGGTGAAGCTCTTCGTCGCCTCGCCCGCGGCGAACGTGACGGAGCCGGAGCCGCCGGAGTAGTCGGCCGCGGCGGCCGTGCCGGGCGTGTCGGCGTAGTTGACGGTGGCCGCGCCGGAGGTGTTGCCGGTGCGCGTGAGGGTGACGAAGATGCCGCCGCCGGACTCGCTCGCCGCGTAGTTGGCCGCGCTGAACTGGACGGTGCCGGGGTTCGGCGTGGCGGTGAAGTTCTGCGCGGTCTGGTCGGCCGCGAGGCTCGTGTAGGTGCGGTTCGCGGGCGCGAACGAGAAGTTGGCGAGCGAGGGCGTGACGGTGTAGTTCGCGCCGCCGGCCAAATTTGAGAATGAGTAACCGCCCGTGCTGCTGGTCGTCGTCGTCGCGTTCGTCGCGCCGCTCAGAGTCACGATCACGTCGCCGACGGGGTTGCCGTCCGGGTCGGCGGCCGTGCCGCTGATCGAGAAGGTGGCGGGCGGCGGGCCGGTGACGGCGCGGCAGGCCGAGAACTCGGAGGTGTTGCCGGCCGCGTCGGTCGCCGTCGCGGTGACGGACTGGCCCGACGGCAGCGCGGCGGGCAGGTTGAAGCTCAGGGGCGCGTTGCCGGCGGCGTCGGTCGTGAATTGCGCCGAGCCGAGCAGGGTTTGCCCCTCGCCGCTGCCCGAAGCGTCGCACGCCGCGTTCGTGAAGAACTCGACGGCGAACGCGGCGTTCGGCGCGGAGTTGAGCGTGCCGGCGATCTGCGTCGCGCCGGCGGCGGCGACGGCGGAAGTCAGCACGGGGAAGTTCTGGAGCTTGTTCGGGCCGGAGTCCGCGTCGCCCGCGTCGTTGGGCGTCACGCCGGCCGGTTGCAGATCGATGCCGAGGCCGCCGTTGGAGTGGATCAGGTTGGCGCGGATCGCGTTGTTGACCGCGCCCGCGCCGACCTGCACGCCCCCGGCGTTGAAGGCGACGAGGTTGCCCGCGCCCGCCGCGGTGCCGCCGATCTGGTTGTCGCTCGCGCCGACGAAGACGCCGATGTTGCCGTTGCCGGCCGCCGTCAGCCCGTCGGCGGCGACGCCGACGAAGTTGCCCTGCACGGTGTTGGCCGAGGCCGACTGGATGGAGAGGCCGACGCCGCCGTTGCCGGAGATGACGTTGCGGGCGGCGACCGCGCCGTCGGCCGCGCCGTCGTCGTCGTCGTCGCCGCCGACGGTGTTCGCGTTAGACCCGAAGGCGATGCTCACGCCGGCCGAGCCGTTGGGCACGGCGGCCGCGCCCGCGGCGTTCGTGCCGATCAGGTTGCCGCGGACGACGTTGCCGGTGCTGTTGATTTCGAGCGAGACGCCCGCGCCCGTGTTGCCGGAGATGACGTTGCCCGCGCCGGCCGCCGTCCCGCCGATCAGGTTGCTGCCGGCGTTGTTGACGATGAGTCCGTTGGCGGCGTTGGCGAGCGCGGACGCGCCGTCGGCCTTCGTGCCGATGAAGTTGCCCTGCACCGTGTTGCCCGCCGCCTGCACGGAGACGCCGTTCAGCCCGTTGCCGGAGATGACGTTGCGCGCCGCGGGGCCGGTGCCGCCGACCGTGTTGCTGCCCGCCGAGTTGTTGATCTGGACGCCGTTGAAGGCGTTGGCGACGGCGGCCGTGCCGGCCGCGTCCGTGCCGACGTAGTTGCCCTGCACGGCGTTGCCGGTGGCGGCGGCCCCGCTGATCAGGATGCCGGCGTTGCCGTTGCCGGAGACGACGTTGCGCGCGCCGGCCGAAGTGCCGCCGATGGTGTTGCCGGCGCTTGAGACGAGGATGCCGATCTGGCCGTTGGCGAGCGCGGCCGCGCCGGCCGCGTCCGTGCCGACGTAGCAGCCGGCGACCGTGTTGCCGCCGTTCGTCTGAAGCACGATGCCGTTCGCGGCGAAGCGGTTGACGACGAGCGCGCGCACGGTCGAGTTGCCGGCCGCGACGACGAGACCGCTCGCGCCCGCGCCCGCGGCCGCGCCGTTGAGTTCGACGACGGGCGCGCCGGCGTAGCCCGGCTGCGTCGAGCCGTCGATCTGGACGGCCTCGGTGATCGCCGGGAGCGGCGAGAGCAGCGCGATCGAGCGCACGCCCGCGCCCGCGATCTGGAACGTGACGGTCTGCGCGCCGGCCTGCGCGTTCGCGTCGAGGATGGCCTGACGTAAGCTGCCTGCGCCGCCGTCGTTCGTGTTCGTCACGACGAGCGTCGAGGACGGCGTGGCGGCGAGCGTCACGTCGGTCGCGTTGTGCTGGGCGCTGAGCGGGCCGGTGACGGTCGAGAACTGGCCTGTGCGCGAGGCGAAGGTGACGACTTGGAACTGCTCGGCCGCGGCGGGCGTGAAGCCGTTGATGAGAGTCGCGGCGAGCGTGCCGGCGAGCGTGGCCGCGCCGGTGACTTGCAGGCGGTCGTACTGCGTGCAGGCGGTCGCGCCGCCGATCTCGATGTCGAGCGTCGCGGCGGCGGTCTGCTCGTAGTTGCCGCTGACGATCATGCAGCCGGGCGAGGAGCCGGGCCGGACGGCGGCCGCGTTGCGGACGTTGCCGGTGATCTGGCCGGCGCCGCGCAAGCTCCCGCCCTGCACGTCGAGCAGGCCCGTGGTCTGGACGCCGCCGCCGCTCAGGACGGTCTCGCCCGCGGTCTGCGTGTAGTTGCCGATGGAGAAGTGGAGCGTGCCGGCGGAGGCCGTGACCGCGCCGGCGTTCGTGAAGGCGAGGCGGAACTCGGCCGCGCCCGCGCCCGCGCCCTTCAGGAGCGAGCCGGAGTTGTTGAAGGTCGCGCCCGCGCCGGCCTGCGAGAGCACGGTGTCGCTCTGCACGTTGAAGGCCGCGCCCGACTGGTTGTTGAAGGTCGCGCCGCTCAAGACCATGCCGCCCGTCGGCGCGTAGTTGGCCGTGCCCGCGTTGTTGACGGTGCGGGCGATTGTGGGCTGCGCGCCGCCGAGGTTGAGCGTGGCGGCGGCGGGGATGCTGGTCGTGCCGCCGGGGGCCAGCGTGCCGCCGGTGAGGTTGAAGGTGCCGCCCGCGGGCACGCCCACGTCGGCCGAGCCGCCGAGCGTGCCCGTCACGTTGACGGTCTGCGCGGAGACCGCGTTCGAGTTGAACGTGCCCGCGCCGGTGACGTTCAGGGTCTGCCCGGCGCTCACGACGCTGCCGGTGAAGGTGGCCGTGCCGGCGACGTTCGTCGTGCCCGTGACGTTGAGCGCGCCGCCGAACGCGGTCGCGCCGGAGAGGAAGAGGGTGGGCGCGGCGACCGCGGCGGAGGCTTGCAAGGTCTGGCCGGCGAGGCGCAGCGTCGTGCCGCCCGCGCCGTTGAACGCGCCGGCGGACGTGCCGCGCGCGCTGAAGTTCAGCTCGCCCGATTGCAGATCGACCGTGCCGTTGTTGTCGAAGGCGAGGCGGAACTCGGCCGCGCCCGCGCCCGCGCCTTTGCGCACCGTGCCCGCGTTCGCGAACGTGGCCGGCGTGCCCAGCTCGAAGATGAGGGTCTCGCTGTTGACGTTGAAGACGCCGCCCGCGAGGTTGTTGAAGGTCGCGCCGTTGAAGACCATGCTGGAGGTCGCGGCGTAGTTCGCCGTGCCGGCGTTGTTGACGGCGCGGGCGAGTGTCGGCTGCGTGCCGCGCAGTTGGAGCGCCGCCCCGGCGGGGATGTCGGTCGCGCCCGCGCCGGTGAGCGTGCCGCCGTTGAGGT
>DATCVD010000769.1:0-7522 GCA_036567125.1 Pyrinomonadaceae bacterium
CTCCGCCGTCGTCGCGCGCGCGCGCCGCGCGGGCGGCTACAGGTTGTCGGGCCGCGCCGGGCGCGACTTCTTCGACCCCTCTTTTTTTCAGGGCCTGTCGGGCATCGGTTATCAACTGTTGCGGATAGCGCGGCCGGACGCGCTGCCGAGCGTGCTGGTCTGGGAGTAGTTCGGGGAGAGAACGGTGGGGCAGCAGGAGACGACGGAGCCGGTCGCCGCCCTCGTTGAAAGGGCCGGCAACACTCGCGGGGACGAGTGCGCGGGCGTGCTGCGGCAGGCCGTCGCCTTGCTGGAACAAGCCTGCGTGCATTTGCCGGCCGGGCAGGGAAGCCCCGACCCCGTCGCACGGCTGAAGCGCCTCGGCGCGCGGCCGCCCCGGACGAAGGCGGGCTTCTACGCCTCGCTGCTTTCCGTCTTTTCAGAATTCGGAGACCGCCACACCCACTGCCGTCTGCCCGCGCCCTTCGCCGACGCGGTCGCCTTCCTTCCCTTCGTCGCGCGCGAGGCTGTTGAAGACGGGGAGCGCAGGCTCGTCGTCGTCGCGTCGCTCGTCGACGACTTGCGCCGGGGCGACACGCTGGTTTCGTGGAACGACGTTCCGGCGTCCGAGCAGGTGCGGCGACAGATGCCTCTTCAGCACGGCGCGAACGGCGAGGCGAGGCGCGCGAAGGCCGTGCAAACACTGACCACGCGGCCCCTCGCCCTGATGCCGCCGCCGCTCGAAGACGACGTGCTGCTCGAATGCGCGGGCGCGGGAGGGCGTCGCCGCGAGGTGCGCCTCGCGTGGCGGGCGGCGCGCGGCTCGCACCTCGACCTGCTCTTCAAATCGTTGCCCGGCGCGTTCGAGAGCTTGAGCGGCGACTGCCTCCGGCCGCTGGCGGTGGAAACGTCGCACGGCACGTTCGGCTGCGTCCGGGTCGCGTCCCTCCGAGAGCCTCCCGACGCGTTCCTCGCGTCCTTCCTGCGAGTCCTCGAATCGTTGCCGCAGGAGGGGCTGATTCTGGACTTGCGCGGCTGTGAGGACGGCGTCGTGCCCACGGCGGAGCAACTGCTTCAACTCTTCACCCGGCGGAAGATCGAGCCTCAGCCGTTTCAATTCAGGGTAACGGAGCTGGTACTCCAACTCGTGCGAAACTGTCCGGCGCTCTCCGAGTGGCGCGAGGCGGTCGAAGCGGCCGCGCGCGACGGCTTGAGCCACTCCGGGTGGCGGCCGCTGACCAGCGCCGAGAGGGCGAACGGCGTCGGCCGGAAGTACGGCGGCCCGGTGGTGCTGGTGGTGGACGCGCTGACCTACAGTAGCGCGGAGATGTTGGCCGCGGGCTTTCAAGATCACGGAATCGGGACGGTGCTCGGAACCGCGCGGCAGACGGGCGGCGGCGGCGCGTCGCCGTGGAACCAGAGCACGATCTTCAAGCTCTCGGAGGATGAGTCGTTCCGCCCCTCGCCCGGCGCGCCCACGTTCCGCGTCGCCGTGCGGCGGTGCCGGAGGGTGCGCGGCAACGCGGGGAAGCCCGTGCAGGGCGTCGGCGTGACGCCGGACGCGCTGCACCTGCCGACGCGCAACGATCTGCTGAACGGTGACGCCGACCTGTATGAGCGGGCCGGGAAAATTCTTGCGGAAAACCTGAGTCGGGGATAAAGTGAGGCTCTCACGCCTGACAACCGTAACCGGGGGCGACGGTGGTGTAGCGCCAGCCGCCGGCAGGAATTCACTTCGGACTTCACTCAAGGAGAGTGCCAGATGCCAAACAACACGGACGACCTTCAGGGCGCGAAAGAGGATGCGGTCAGGTTCGCCAGCGAGTACGTCGTGCCGGGCGGCAGCCACATCGTGAAGGGCGATTACAAGCAGGCGGGGCTCCACGTCGTCGCCGGCTTCGCCGCCAAGTATTTCTTCGGCGTGCCCGGACTCCTGCTGGTCTCCGCCAACTCCATCGTGAAGGCTAAGACGGGCCGCCACATCCACGAGCACCTCAACCTCGGCGGTGGCGGCGCGTCGGACACCCCCGCCTCCGACGACCTGTACGCGGATAACGCTTCACGGGAGGGCCGCTAGGCGCTCTGACTATCCGCTCGGCCGAACCGTATGAAAAAAATGATCTTTGTCGCGGGTCTGCTCTCGGGGGTGGTCATCGCCCAGAACTGGAAGGGTCTATCGAAGGGCGGGATCAAGGCGGGCATCAAGGCCGGCCGCAAGCTCCGGGAGATTTCACAGAAGGCGCTTGAGGACATCGAAGACCTCACGGCCGAAGCCGTCGAAGAACTCTCGGAGCAGGAAGAGGAGCGGGTTGCGTGAGGGGCGGTCGTCGAGGTTCTCGGACGAACGTCCGGGGAATCCGCCGGCGATCTGCTACCCGCGGGCGCGAGCGCTGGGAGGTCGAGGCCCTCGTCGGCCGGCCCGACGTGGCGCGGGATTTGGAGCGGGCGCTACTGGCGCGGGCCGGCATCCTCGGCGCCCGCGCCAACCCCGTCTCCGGCCGACTCCTGATCCTCTACGCCCCGGAGGCGGCCGGCCTCGACGCCGGGTCGCTGATTAAAGACTGCCTGAACGACATCGATCTCTCGCCCTCCCGCCGCTCGCCCAAACAGGCGGGGAAACACAGCCCGCTGTTCCGCATCCTCAAGACTTCGCTGCCGGAGCGGAGGCAGCTCGCCGCGCCCCTCGCCCTGTCCGTCGCGGGCCAGTCGGTACACCTCCTGCAAGTCACCTCCCTGATCGCCACGGTGAATACGGCGCAGGGCGGCGAGGGGCCGGGCTTCCTCCGCCTCTTCGGCGTCAGGAAGCAGCGCTCGCGCCTGCTCTTCATGACCGCCGTTTCGCTCGTGCTCACGGGCGCGGACTTGCTGTTGCAGTACTACCGCAAGCGGGTGTGGCGGAGGCTGGCGCTCGACACGCAGCACAGGCTGCGCGCGCGGGTGTACGCCCGCGTCCAGTCGCAGGACATGGAGTTCTTCGACCGCCACGGCACGGGGCGGCTCATCAAACTCGTCAACGAAGACACGGCGCGCATCGGCGAGTTCATCGACCGCGCCGGCGATTCGACCATCGAGCGGGTGCTGCTGATCGCGGTCGCCGGCGTCGGGCTGGCTAAAGCGTCGCCGCGCCTCGCGCTCTTCACCCTCGTGCCGCTCTCGATCCTCGTCCCGGCGTCGCGGTACTTTCAGCGGGAGGCGGCGAAGCGGTACGCGCGGCTGGGGCAGGTCTCCGGGGGTTACAGCCAGCGGCTGGAAAATACTCTGAGCGGGATGGCGGAGGTCAAAAGCTTCACGGCCGAGCGGAGGGAGGCCCAGCGCCTCCACGACTGCGACAGGGAGTTGGGCGAGGCCTCCTTCGCCGCGGCTTCGACCTCCTCCCTGCTGTTCCACATCGCCCAGAGCACCTACTATCTGGGTTCCTCCCTGATGGCCGGCTACGGGGGCCGGCTCCACCTCAAGGGCAAGATCGGCGCGGACGAATACAACCGGGCGATCTACTGGTTCCCGCACCTGCTGGGCGCGATCACGGGCGTCGAAGAGATCACGAAGCTCTACCACTCCGCGTCGGTCTCCGCCGCGCAACTGACGGAAGTCCTCGACTCGCGGCCGCGCATCCGCGGCGGCCGGGTGCGGCTGCCGGCCGGCCGCGTGGGCGGCGGGGTCGTCTTCGAGAACGTGTCGTTCGGCTATAACGCCTCGGCCGAGGTGTTAAAGGACGTCTCGTTCGAGTTGAGGCCGGGCGAAACGCTCGGCATCGTCGGCCCGACCGGCTCCGGCAAGAGCACGCTGCTGCGCCTGCTGCTGCGCTTCTACGACGTGGACTCCGGGCGCATCCTGCTCGACGGCCGCGACATCCGCCAGCTCAACCTCCGCGATCTGCGCAAGGCCATCAGTCTGGTCAGTCAGGACGTGTACCTGTTCCCGGGGACGGTGCGCGAGAACGTCCTCTACGGCCGCCCGCACTCGACGAAGTCGCAAGTCGTCGCGGCATTGAACGAGGCGGGCGCGCTCGACCTGCTTGAGTCTCTGCCGGGCGGGCTGGAGACGGAGGTCGGCGAGCGGGGCCACCTGCTCTCGGGCGGCGAGCGGCAGCGCGTCGCCATCGCGCGCGCGCTGCTCAAAGGCGCGCCGATCATGATGCTCGACGAGGCGACCTCGCACCTCGACTACGAGACGGAGTTCGCCGTCAAGAGATCGCTCCAGCGGGTGACGGCCAAGCGGAGCGTGGTGATGATCGCGCACCGGCTGTCCACGATCCGCGACGCCGACCGGATCATCGTTTTTGAGAAGGGGAGAATCAGCGAGGTGGGGAGCCATCAGGAGTTGCTCGCGCGGCGCGGCCTCTACGCCTCCCTGTGGGCGTTCCAGAGCGGCGAGCAGACCTGAAGCGTTAACCCTCGACGCGGGCGAAGCTGACGTTCCACGCCCGCTCGGCGCTGACCCGCAGCCCCGCGATCCGCCCGCCGCCTTCGCGCTCGAAACGGAGTTGAATGCCTTCGCCCTCGGCGGAGAATTCGTCCTCGGAGACGGGGCGGAGGACGGCCGGTTGAAACTTCGGCCGGCGCAGCGAGAGAGTTTCGCCCGCGCACTCGACCACGTATTGAACCTCCAACTCGTCGCTATGGTAACGGCCCGCGTACTCCTCCGGCCGCCAGCCTTGCACCAGCTCTTCGTCGCCCGCGCGCTCGCACCTCGCCGTCTCCTGCCCGGCGTATCTCACGATCATCCGCGCGGGCTGCCCCGCGCCCGCCGGCTCGAAGACGCACTCCGCTTCCTCCACGTTGAGGAAGCGAAAATGCTCCCTTCCGGCCGGAGCTAACTCGTACTCGCCGCCGCCCGCCGCGACGAGGAAGAGGCGATCCTCGCGCAACTCGATCCGGCACGTCGTCCCGCTCAGCGAATCCCTGTAGAGTCCGTGCTTGTTCTCAAGCAGCCCGGCGGAGTGCGCGAGCGTGCCGGCGGCGCGGCTCGTCACCGCGGGCCGCTCTTCGCCCGCATCGCCGTCGACGAAACGCCCTTCGAGACAAACGTCGGCCACCCGCCGCGCGAGCAGCTCCGGCCTCATCTCCGACAGGTTGCAGAAGACGGCGACCGCCAGACGCTCGCCGGGGAAGCGCAGGAAGTGCGCGCGGAAGCCGGCGTCCCCGCCGGCGTGCTCGACGGTGTCCAGCCCGCGGTAATTCCCCCGCAGCAGTCCGAAGCCGTAGCCCGACGAGCGGCCCTCGCTGTATAAGCCCGGCGTGAGCATCTGGGTGATGAAGTCCTGATCGCCGACTGCGGGGGAGAGGAAGTTTCTTTCCCAGCGGGCGAAGTCCTCGACCGTCGAGAGGAGGCCGGTCGGGCCGACCGTCTCGTAGTCGGGGACGTTGATCTTCAACTCGCCGCCCCCGTCCGGGGAGTAGGCTTGCGCGCGATCCTTGATGATCATCCGGTGATCGTCGTGGAAGAACGTGGCGCGCATCCCGAGGGGCCGGAAGATGTGCTCGTCGGCGTACTCGCGGAGCGACGCGCCGGTCACGCGCCCCACGGCGATCCCCATCAGCGTGTACCCGGTGTTGATGTATTGAAAGCGCGAGCCGGGGGGGAAGTTGAGTTCTCTCTGCCGGGCGGCGAGGTGCAGAATGTCGGCGTCGGTCTTCAGGTCGGCGGGCCGCCAGCCGCCGAGGCGCAGCAAGTCCCACTGGTCGCGCAGCCCGCTCGTGTGGTGGATGGCGTGGCGGAAGGTGACGCCGTCGGCGGCCCGCAACTCCGGCAGGTATTTCTTCAACTCGTCGTCGAGCGAGATTCGGCCGGAGCGCGCGAGCAGGCCGACGGCCGTCGCCGTGAACTGCTTCGAGAGCGAGGCGACGTGGAAGACCGTCGAGGAGGTGATGGGGACGCCGTGCTCAAGGTGGGCCATGCCGTACCCGGCTTGGTGGATCGCCTCGCCGTCGCGGTAAACCCCGACGGCGCAGCCGGGGCCGTCGGGACGATCCCACTCCCCGAACAGGGCGTCGATCTTCTCTCGCTGTGCAGTGTTCATGCCGCTCGCACTCGTCCTCGGAGGGCGCGGGGAAAAACCCCTTCGACTGACCGCGGCTCGCGCTGCCGCGCGGCGGACTCCCGCCGGGCGGGAGCGCGAGCCGCTTCAGGACTTTCCGTTGGTTCGCAGGTCGGGGAAGATGAAGACTCTTCGGGCGAGTTCCGAGTTGAGCGTCGCTTCGCTGTAATAGGTCTTCAGGATGTTCTCGTCCCAGTTGAAGAGCTCGGGGTTGGCGGCGAAGAACTCATCCCAAGTGTGCCCGTCGCGCAGCCGCGCCATGCGCTCGTTGATCAAAAATATGTAGGCCCACGTGAGCGTCTCGTTGTACTTATTTTCGGCCCCGTTGACCGTGGCGAACATCTTGAGCGCCTCGGAGACTTTGACGACCGCTTCGAGGAGCGTGTATTTGCGTAAATACAGCCAAGCCAGCTTGACGTGCTCTTTGTGGCGGAAGAGTCCGGCGTTGTCGTCAGCGCCGCGGGGCGGCTCGTTGCGCTCTGTCTCGCTCATCAGGTGCTCCGATTAAGAACCGGCGTCCGCGCCTGTTCGCCGAAGGCGGCCAGATCAAAGTTGCTCGCGGCGAGGCGGAACCAGTAGGTGAAGCTGCCGGGACTTTCGGCCAGCCTCGTTTTCAACTCGTCGAGATCGGCCCAACGCCAGTCGGCGGCCTCGGCCTCGTTCGGCCGCGGGTCGCGGTCGTAAACGCCGGCCAAGACGTGATCGTATTCCCACTCCGTCAGCCCGCCGCCCACCTCGGCCCGGTAGATGAAGCGCGCGCACGGGCGCAGCTCGCAGTCGAAATTCATCTCCTCGCGCAGCCTGCGGTGGGCCGCCGCCGCGACCGATTCGCCGGGCCGCGGGTGGCCGCAGCAGGTGTTAGTCCAGAGTCCGCCGGAGTGGTATTTCGATTCCGCCCGCTTCTGGAGCAGCAGCCGCCCGGCGGAATCGAAGACGAAGACGGAAAAGGCCCTGTGCAGTTTCCCCTCCCGGTGAACTTCGAGCTTCTCCGCGCTGCCGATCTCCTCGTCGTTCTCGTTGACCAGTATCAAGCGCTCCACGCATCGTCCTCCTCTGAGCGGCCGCGGGCAAGATTCAGCTTTCTCCGAACGCGCCGGAAACGATCCACGCATCGAGCGACGACTGAGACTGTGTGTGGACTGGCGCGGCGCACCTCCTGAGGAGTGTAGGAGGGAACCGCGCCCGCAGGAGACGTGTGCGCCGGACGATCATGAGGCCGCCCGCGAACGCGAAACGGACTTTCGCTCCCCGTGTTTCCTAAAGCCAATGAACGACCGAAAGCTCACCGATAATCGGTACAATATCACTTCACCTGAACGAAATCCAGATTGTCGCGCGGCGCGCTTTTACCGCCGCGCGCCGCCCCGCGGCCCTTTTCAACTTGAGCCTGTGCGGGGCCGGAGTCGGGGGCGGACGGGGCGGAACGTCGCGCGCCGCCCCCTTTAGGCGCGCGGGAAGGAATCCGGCGTCGGGCGGGTCGCGGGGCATAAGGTTTGCCGCCGCGGC
>DATCVD010000770.1:0-3141 GCA_036567125.1 Pyrinomonadaceae bacterium
CCGCCCCCCGGCCGCGTCGTCCGGCGCGCCGGTGTCAATCGTCGTGGCCGCCGACGGCAGCGGCGATTTTCACACGCTGACGGACGCCGTCAGGCGCGCGCGGCCGGGTTCGCGCCTGCTCGTCCGGCCCGGCGTTTACGAAGAAGGCTTGGTGCTCGATAAAGAGATCGAGATCGTCGGAGACGGCCCGCGCGAGGGGATCGTCGTGCGCGCGACCGCGTCGAGCTGCCTCGTCCTGCGGGCCGACGCGAGCGTGGTGCGCGGCCTCACCTTGCGCGGGCAGGCGCGGGCCGGCGGGCCTACCGGGAACGGCTTCTTCGCCGTGGACATCTCGCAGGGGAAGCCGCTGCTGGAGGACTGCGACATCAGCTCCGACTCGCTCGCGTGCGTCGCCATCCACAACCCGACGGCCGCGCCCGTGATACGCGGCTGCCGCATACATCACGGGGTCAACTCCGGTGTTTACGCCTTCGACGGCGCGCGGGGACTAATCGCGAAGTGCGACGTCGCCGAGAACGCGAACGTCGGCGTCATCATCACGGCCGGCGCGATGACGAGTGTGAAGGACACCGGCGTCCACGACTGCGGGGATGCCGGGATAGTCATCTGGGGCGGCGCGGCGGCGGCCGTCGAAGGGTGCGACGTTTACGCCAACCGGCGCGCGAACGTCAGCGTCGGCGACGCGGCGGCGGCCTCGCTGCGCGGCTGCCGCATTCACGACGGCGGGAACACCGGCGTCTTCACGCAGCGCGACGGCCGCACGACGGCCGAGGGGTGCAACATCTACGGCCACGCCGCGCCGGAGGTCGCCGTGACTGACGGCGGCACGGTGCACTTGCGCGCCTGTCAGATTCACGACAGCCAGTCGCACGGCGTCTTCGTCCACGACGCGGGGCGCGCGCTGCTTGAGTCGTGCGACGTTTTCCGCAACCGCGAGTCGGGCGTGCACGTTGACGCGAACGGCGTCGGCGTCGCGCGCTCGTGCCGCATCAACGACAACGGGCGTGTCGGCGTCAGCTGCGACGCGGGCGGCGCGGCCGAGGTCGAGGGCTGCGACCTGACGCAGAACCGCGTCTCGGCGTGGCAGGCGGATCACGGCTCCTCGGTCAAAGGCCGCAACAATCGTCTGTAAGGGAGGGAGTGTGGCAGAAGGTCAGCAAGTCTTACGCGAGGGCCAGACGGTGCGCGCGGAGCCTTCCGGCAAGCCGTGCACGGCGGAGAAGCTGCTCGGCGCGGGCGGGCAGGGCGAAGTTTACAAGGCCACGCTGGGCGGCGGCGCGGTCGCGCTCAAGTGGTTCTTCCCGCAGATGGCGACGCCGGAGCAGCGCGCCGCCATCGAGCTGCTCGTAAGAAGGGGTTCGCCCAGCGAGCACTTCCTGTGGCCGCTCGAACTCGCGGTCAGCGGGGAGGTCGAGGGCTTCGGCTACGTCATGGGCCTGCGGCCGCCGCGCTACAAGAACATCGTCGATCTGATGAAGCGGCGCATCGAGCCGACGTTCCGCTCGCTCTCGACCGCCTGCTTCAACCTCGCGCACAACTACCTCCTGCTCCACACCGAAGGGTTCTGCTACCGCGACATCTCCTTCGGCAACGCCTTCTTCGACCCCGAGACGGGCGACGTGCTGATCTGCGACTGCGACAACGTCGCGCCCGACGGACGGGGCACGCTCGGCGTCCTCGGCACGCCCCGCTTCATGGCCCCGGAAGTGGTGCTCGGCCAAGCCGCGCCGAGCACGCACACCGATCTGTTCTCGCTCGCCGTCCTCATCTTCTACATGCTGACCGTCTCGCACCCGCTCGAAGGCAGGCGGGAGACCGAGATCAAGTGCCTCGACCTGCCGGCGATGAACAAGCTCTACGGCAGCGAACCCGTCTTCATCTACGACCCGGCGGACGACTCGAACCGGCCCGTGCCCGGCGTCCACGATAACGCCCTCGCCTTCTGGCGCATCTACCCGCAGTTTCTGCGCGACACCTTCACGCGCGCCTTCACCGAGGGGATTCGCGATCCCGTCCACGGCCGCGTCCGCGAAAGCGAATGGCGCGCCCAGATGATCCGCCTGCGCGACTCGATCATCTACTGCTCGCACTGCGGGCTGGAGAACTTCTACGACGCCGACCGCCTGCGCGCCGCGAACGGCAACCCCGGCCTGTGCTGGTCGTGCGCCGTGCAGCTCACCCTACCCCCGCGCATCAGGGTCGGCGGCAAGGTCGTGATGCTCAACCACGACACGCGACTCTTCCCGCACCACACGGACGACGACAGGCTCTACGACTTTTCCCAGCCGTCCGCCGCGGTCGCCCGCCACCCGACAGACCCTAGCGTGTGGGGTCTGAAAAATCTCTCGGACGGCAAGTGGGTCGTCACGGCCGCCGACGGCGACGTGCGCGACGTCGATCCCGGCCGCAGCGTGACCCTCGCGGTCAAAACCAGAATCCAATTCGGCAGGGCGGAGGGGGAGATCAGGGTTTGATCGCGGGAAGGACGCTTAGCCCTCAGGCGCGGAGCGGCGTAATCGAGTAACGAAAACTTTAAAGGGTGGTCGGCCCGGCGGGCTAGGTCAGGCAATCCTGCGGTAACTCCGTCAACGGCGAAGGCCGGCGGGAGCGGTTTTCGCCGGTTTCATGATCCGCCCGGAACGCGCCCTCACTCCATCCCTCACAACTTGTTAGGCACCCAGAAGTCGCCGCCCCCACCGCTTGAGATTTTTCTGAGGCCGTGCGCCGGCAACTGTGACTCCGGCAGGCCGAGGTAGGTGAAGTGCGGGGAGTCGCCGCGCACGGTGCGGAACCAGCCGTGGCGGGAGAGAATCATGCGCACCTCCTCGTCGGCGTACTCATTCACGTCGAAGGCCAGCAGCGAGAGGTGCTGCGACGCGCCCGGTGCCGCGACCGAATACAGGATCGACTTCGTGAAGTCCCTGCTGAAGAAGATGCCCTGCCGTTCGAGTTCGAGCACCGCGCCGATCTGTTCGCGCACGGGCAGCGCCCTCAGGCGCTCGATGTCCTGAGGGGTCAGCCTGCCCTGCCGCCCCCAGTGTTCGAGCGCCGGCAGGAGGCGCGAGTTCCAGAGGCGCAGCGTGTCCGCGAAGCTGCGGCGCGCGGCCTCGCGGCCGTCGCGCGGCGTGATGTCGAGGCCGA
>DATCVD010000771.1:0-2340 GCA_036567125.1 Pyrinomonadaceae bacterium
AGCAGAAGCACCAGACGGCGGCCGAGCAGCAGAGCCGGACGACGATTCAGCAGCACTCGAAAGACGCCGCCGCGCCGGCCGCGGCCGCGGCAGTGCCCGCGCGCGCGATGCCGACCGTGACGGTCTCAATCGATCCGACGACTGGCCTGCGCGCGCGCGCCGGCTGCCCGCACAAGTCCGCGATGACCTTCCCGGCGGGCGACGAGCCGAGCGCCTACTGCGACGCGCACAACGCGGCCGCGCCGCAACGCGACGCCGCGGCGGACGAGGCGCGCGCGAGCAAAGCGGACGGCTCGCGCCTGAAATCTTTCGCCAACCGCATCAGCTCGCCCGCCAAGAAACTGTTCGGCGGCGGCCGCTCGCCCGACAAAGAACCCGCGCGCGATAAGAACGCACCGCGCAACTGACGCGCGCCCCGCGACCCGCCTTCGCCCAAATCTCGTCACCCGCCAGCGTCAAAGTTAGGCCGCCGAAAATCAGTGAACGCGCGCCGCGCGGCCCGCGTCTAAGTCGGCATGGCTGACGGACGAAGCGAAGCTTTGCGCGCGCGCCCACGACTCGCCGCACGACTGCTAATCGCCGCCGCGCTCGCCGCCTGCGGTTGCAGCCCGGCGCGAGTCCTGCCGGGCCGCGCGAATGTTTCGGAGACGCGGCGGCAGGCCGCGCCGTCGCCGTCGCCGCCGAAAGTTGTTTACGAGTCGCCCGTGCTCGAACAAATCGTCGCGGCCGCGGTCGAGCGCGCCAAGCAGAAGGTCACTTACGACGGGACGTACTACGCTATCCCCTACCCGAACGGCGACGTGCCGGCCGACAAAGGCGTTTGCACGGACGAGGTGATCCGCTCTTACCGCGCCGCCGGGATCGATCTCCAGCGCGAAGTCCACGAGGACATGAAGGCCAACTTCTCCGCCTACCCGCGCCGGTTCGGCCTCGCGCGCACGGACACGAACATCGATCACCGCCGCGTGCCGAATCTGATGACCTTCTTCGCGCGCAAGGGCCGCTCGCTGCCCGTGACGGACGACGCGGCCGACTACGCGCCCGGCGACGTGATCACGTGGGAGCTGAGCGGCGGGCTGACGCACATCGGCATCCTCACCGACCGCCCCACGGCCACGCCCGGCCGCTACCTGATCCTCCACAACATCGGCGCGGGGCCGCGGCTCGAAGATGTACTCTTCGCTTGGACGATCACCGGCCACTACCGCTACACCGGCCCGCCCCCGCCGACCCCGACGCCCGCGCCCGCGCGCCGCGCGCGACGCTAACCAAGCCGTGAAGCGTGGGAAGTAGCTGTTAGCTGTCAGCTGTTAGCTGTTAGCCAGAGAAGAACAAAGCGAAAAGCCATCAGCCAAAGTCTGTCCCTGTTTTGCTAACAGCTAACAGCTAACCGCTAATAGCTAATAGCTATTAGCCTCCTTTCTCGCCTCGCGCTCTTTAAAACGCAACCGGCGGACGGCTCGCGCGTTCAAACGGAAAACCGGGAGAGGAGTTTTCCTAAAGTGATGATCGCCCGCTCAGTGTTGGTGAAGCTCGCCGCCTTCTTCCTCGCCTTCGCCGCGGCGGTCGCGCTCGTCGGCGTGTTCCCGCGGCTCTGGCCCGACCGGCCCGAACCCCGTCGCGCGCCCGCGCCGGCCCGCCCGTTCAGGCTCTCGGAAGACCTCAGCTTTGAGGTTGGTCTGGTGACGCTGGATCGGGAGAACGCGCGCAGCTACACGCGGCTCGACCTGCACGTCGTACGACGGCTGGGCGTGCCCGAAAAACTCTGGGTTCGCACCTTCTTCTTCTCGCCGGACGACCCGGCCCGCCGCGTCTGGGTCGGCGACGCGATCCAGATCGACCGGCCGTTCGACGAGCAGGGCGACGCGAGCATGACCGTCGCCGCGCCGTGCGCGTGGTGCGACGACGCCGACGCGCCGCGCGGCGGCTACTTCGCGCGCGTGCAAATCTCGGACGACCGCGACCGCACGCCGCTGCCCGACGGCGCGCTCTTCCACGACATCAGGACGGCCGCGCCCGTCGTCGTCCACGCCGAGCGCGTGCCGCGCACGCGGCGTTGAAGTCGCTTTGAAAATTCCTCCGGCCGCGCACGCGCGCAAGTTTTCCCCGGCGCGCGCATTCAGAGTCCGTACAAGGCCCACTCTTGCGGAAGCCAGCAGCGGACGACCGAAAGGCCGGAGGTTTTTTCCGATGAGACACGACACTCCCCGCGCGCGCCGCGCGCAGCGCGCCGCCGGCGAATCGAAGCGCGAAACGAAACGGACTCGCCCCGCCCGCCCGCCACTCAGACAGCTCTGCGCGCTCCTGCTCGCCGCCGCCGTGACGCTCGCGGGCTGCGAC
>DATCVD010000772.1:0-3515 GCA_036567125.1 Pyrinomonadaceae bacterium
CAGCCCGCGCGCGCGCCGGAGCCGGTGCGCGTCCGCGGCCGCTGAGCGCGGTCGGACATCCACCCGGACGAACAAGCCCCGCCGGTCTTCCGAGACCGGCGGGGCTTTTCCACTTTGAAGAAATGGCGAACGACGGGCGGCGAACTGAGGGCGACTGCTTTACCGTCCCTCGCTCATCGCCCCGACTTCATCGTCTCAGGGCAGCGCCTCGACGACGACGAAGAAGCGGTAAGCGCCCCGCTGCTGGACGCCGAAGAAGAAGCGCACGTCTATCGACGCGCCGTTGGCGAGCTGCGTGCCGAGCGTGACGGTTCCGGCCGAGAGCGTCGAGTTGTAGCCGCCGCCGCTCGACTGCGCCTCGGCCGCCGCGGCCTGTTCGAGCGTCGTACCCCGCACGGTGATCGTGCCGCCGCCGCACCCGGCGGGGTTCGGCTCGACCACGTCCGTCGAGGTGAGCGGGCGCAGATCGGCGGCGCACTGCGTGCCGGGATCGCCGCACGTCGCGCCCATCGGCAGCACGTAGGTTCCGGCCGGGAAGGTCGAGATGTCCACGACGCGGAAGCGCAGCCGCGAGACGTTGCCGCCCGTCTTGTTCGTGAACTTGCGGCGGATTTCGAACGTGCCCTGCGACTGGTTCACGGGCGGCGTCGGGCCGGGCAGCGCGCGCACCGTGTTCGGCGGGCTGTGCTGCGACTCGCACGGGAAGACGAGCGAGGCGGGGAAGTTTCTGGTGCGGTCGATGGGGCTGGTCGAGTTCTGCGGCCCCGGCGCGCCGAGCCGGCGCTGCGTGCCCCCCTCGGTGTTCAGGGTCGCGCCCTGCGCGTCCACGAAGATGAAGTCGTCGCGGTTGTTGTCGGTGTCCTGCGGGTGGACGCTCGACGGCGCGGCCGTCGAGACGACGGCCGCCTGACTCGTGCAGTTGGCGTCCACCGTGGACGGGTCGGTGCCGATGCAGCCGCCGGGGAGGCGGCGGACGTAAGAGTGCGGCGTCGAGAGGGGCGAGAGGTTGCGCACGCCCGTCCCCTCCTTGTAGAGCGCGTCGGCCTCCTCGGTCGGGCCGACGGCGTCGAGCTTGGTGGTCGCGTTGAAGGCCGTGGCGGACGAGAAGAGGGCGATGCCGCGGCGCGGGAGCGGCGGGTTCGGGCCTGCGCCGTCCGGGTCTTCGCCGTTCGGGATGTTCGCGGTGTAGGTGGCGTCGCAGGTGGCGACCGTGGCGCTCGCGCCGTCGTTGCCGGACGGGAGCGCGGACAGCGAGTAGGCGACCGAGTTGCACCCCAAGTAGTGGCCGCGCGCCGGGATGACGGTGTTGTTCAGGATCGTGAACCGCAGCACGCCGTCCGAGGCCGCGACGCCGTAGCCGGCCGACATATCCGTCGCCTGCACGGTGTGCGGCGCGTCGCTGGCGTTGTAGATTTCGATGAACTCGTCGTTCTGGCCGTTCGTCCCGTTCAGGCGGAACTCGGAGATGATGAGCGGGCGCGCCGGCACGACCTGCGGGGAGGCCGCGCGGCCGTCGCGCGCGGGCACGGCCGCCTTCTTCTTCTTGCCGCCCGGCAGGCTCTCCTGCGCGGAGGCGCGCGGGGCCGTCGCTGTCAAACATAGCAGCGCGGCCGAGACTGCGCCGCACAGTCGGAATATGTTACGCATTCGACGCTTCTCCTTCGCGGGACACAGGGTTCGTATCAGACGTGCGGGCGACTTTGGCCGGCGCGTCTTGCGAGGGTGGGGCCGAGAGGTGGTAAGGGGCGGGTGGGGGAACCTGCGGCGCAGGTTAACACAAAACGCCGCCGGCGTGAACGTCCTCGCGCGCCGCCGGGCGCGGTTTTCGGTTGTCGGCCGTTAGCTGTTAGCCGGCAGTTCCCGGCGTCGATTTTGAGATTTCAACTCTGACATCTGAAATCTCAAAACTGAGAACTGAAAACTCGCACCTCTTGAGTTATGATTCGGACGACGCGACTCCGGCAAATGTTCCGGCGCGCGGCAGGCGGGAAGGGGGGACGACAGATGGCGAGCAGGAAGGCGCAGGCGAAGGCGGGCATCCCCGCACAGAGGCGCGGCCAGCAGATGGGCGACGCCAAGACCAACAGCCCCAACAAGCAGGACGAGTCGAAGGAGAACACGCCCGCCCTGCGCGGCCGGCGCAAGGCCGAGAACAAGTTCTTCGCCGACGACTCCGCGCAGCAGGCCGCCTCCGAGGGCGACCGCCCGCGCTCGAACACCCCCTCGGTCGCGGCCGCCCTCCCCACCGGCGAAAAACTCGGAGAATCGGGCGGCGAGCGCGCCTTCAAACAAAGCCAGTCGAAGACGCGCGCGCCCGCGAAGAAGCGCGGCTAAGGCGCGCCGTCGGGACAAAACGGAGAGGGGGAGGGGCGAAGGGGAAAGAGTGAAGGATGAAGGACGAGTGTGCGAGGGCGAGGCCCGCGCCGTCACTTTATCCTTTCCCTTCCCCTTTACCCTTTGGCCCTCCCCCTCTCCGTCTCCTGCCTTATTCGACGACCCACGTGTCGCCGCTGTTGATCAGTTTTTCGAGGCTGCCCGCGCCCTTCTGGGAGACGGCCTGCTCGATCTGCGCGACGAGGAGGTCTTCGTAGGTCGCGCGCTGCACGTCGCGGAAGATGCCGACGGGCTGCGGGAACTCGGGGTGCTCCATGCGCGCGAGCATGAAGGCGACCGAGGGGTCATTTTCGTGCACGTCGTGGACGAGGCAGTCGTTCTCGGTCAGGCCCGTCTCGGAGTTGAGTTCGATCACCTCGGGGCGCGTCCCCGCCATGCGGATGCCGCGGTCGCGCTTCGCGCCGAAGACCATCGGCCGCCCGTGCTCCAGATACAACACGCGCTCCTGACGCACGCCGCGCTCGGCGAACGAGTCGAACGCGTGGTCGTTGAAGATGTTGCAGTTCTGGTAGACCTCGATGAACGAGACGCCCTTGTGGCGCGCGGCCGCCTCGACCGTCGCGCCGAGGTGCTTGATGTCGATGTCGATGGAGCGCGCGACGAAGGTCGCCTCCGAGGCGATGGCGAGCGAGAGGGGGTTGATCGGGTAGTCGATGACGCCCATCGGGGTGGACTTCGTCTTCTTGCCGAACTCGGAGGTCGGCGAATACTGCCCCTTCGTCAAACCGTAGATGCGGTTGTTGAAGAGGATGTAGTTGAGGTCGATGTTGCGGCGGATGGCGTGGATGAAGTGGTTGCCGCCGATGGACAGGGCGTCCCCGTCGCCGGTGATGACCCACACGGAAAGCTCCGGGTTCGCGGCCTTGATCCCCGTGGCGACCGCCGGCGCGCGGCCGTGGATCGAGTGGAAGCCGTAGGTGTTCATGTAGTAGGGGAAGCGCGACGAGCAGCCGATGCCGGAGACGAAGACGATCTTCTCGCGCGGGATGCCGAGTTCGGGCATCACCTTCTGCACGTTGTTCAGGATCGCGTAGTCGCCGCAGCCCGGACACCAGCGCACCTCTTGGCCCGACACGAAGTCGGCCTTCGCGAGCTTCGCGGGCGGCGGCGCGACCGCGCCC
>DATCVD010000773.1:0-5966 GCA_036567125.1 Pyrinomonadaceae bacterium
GGCCTCGCGTGCGCCGGCCCGACTGCGGCCGAAACGGCGGCCGCCGACCTCGACGTGCGCGAACCGAAAGCGAAGGTAGGTGAGCGCGAGTACGCACAGCGCGACGCCGATCCACGCGAGGCGGTTCGAGAGCACAGACAACTGCGGCCCGACGACGAGCGCGTTCTTCTCGCCGGGCGTCCAGACCTTCGACAGCTCGTAGAACGCGGTCAGCCCCAGCGGGTCAGTCAACTTCGCGAGGCCCCAGTGTCCCAACGTCTCGGCCACGAGTTGCCAACTGACGACCGCCGCGAAGAAGACGAACGCGCCACCGAGGTAGCTGACGACGCCCCGCCGGCCGAACACCGACGCCGAGAACATGAGCGCCATGGCGACGAAGGCGTTGGGCAGCGCGAGCAGGAAGTAGGCGCTTGCGTAGGCGGCCGGCCGGACGGGCCCGATGAGGTCGGCATGCCCGCCCGGCAGGAGCGCGGCGGTCAGGATGCCAATTGGGATGGCGGCTACCATCAGCGCGCCGAGTGCGAAGGCGGCGAGGAACCGCCCGCCGAGGTAGGCGGCCTTGCCGACCGGCGCGGTGTAGAGGAGCGGGTGCATCCGCGTCTCCACGTCCCGCGCCGCCGCGCCGCCCGCGAGCGCCGACAGCGGCAACAGGGTGAGGATGCACGCGACGAGGGTGACTTGCGCCACGGCGAACGGCGCGTTGAGGAAGTAGCCGCCCTCCTGCGCCTCCGCGACGAAGACGTCGCGCGCCATGAGGAACGAGAGCCCCAGCAGGAGCACGAAGTAGAACCACGTCGAGACGCGGCGCGACTGGTAGGCGAACTCGAAGCGGAAGGTCTCCCAGAGCTTCAACGCGCGCCCCCCTGCACCGGCTCCCGGCTGGCCGGCCCGGCCAGCCCCGCCAGCGTGCTGAAGTAGACATCCTCCAAATCGGGCTCGGCGGGCTCGAACCCGGCGGCGGGCCGTTCGCCGCCGTAGGCGCGCACGACCGTCCGCCCCGCGAGCAGCTTCGTCGAGATGACCGCGTGCGCACGCTCCAACTCGGGCAGCTCGGCTCGCTCGACCACCCGCCGCCAGATGCGCCCCCGCAGCGCCGCGACGGCGGCGAGCGGCTCGGCCTCCAGAAGTATTTGGCCCCGGTCGATGATCGCCATCCGGCTGCAAAGCTCCGAGACGTCTTCGACGATGTGCGTCGAGAGGATGACGACGGCGCTCTGCCCGATCTCGCTCAGCAGGTTCAGGAAGCGCACGCGCTCGGCCGGGTCGAGCCCGGCCGTTGGCTCGTCGACGATGATCAGCCGCGGGTCGCCGAGCAGCGCGACGGCGACGCCGAACCGCTGGCGCATCCCGCCCGAGTAGCCGCCGAGCTTCTTTTTGCGCGCGTCGTAGAGGTTCACTTGGCGCAGGAGCGCCCCGACGACCTCGCGACGCCCGCGCCGATTGGTGATCCCCTTGAGCACCGCGAAGTGGTCGAGCAGTTCCTCCGCGCTCACCTTCGGGTAGACGCCGAACTCCTGCGGCAGGTAGCCGAGCGTCTCCCGCACACGCCCCCGCTCAGCCAGCACGTCGATATCGCCGAGGCGTATCGATCCCGCGTCGGCCTCTTGCAGCGTGGCGATGGTGCGCATCAGTGTGGACTTGCCAGCGCCGTTAGGGCCGAGCAGGCCGTACATGCCGCGGGGGACCGTCAGCGTGATGCCCTTGAGCGCGTGCGTGCCGTTGGGGTAGGTCTTGGTCAGGCCCCGAATCTGTAGGTCCATCGCCCCCCCCCCGGACAGTGATGTGGACAAACTAAACCGCCCGCCGTTACGAGCGCGACAAACGCAAGCCGTCATTGCAGGGAGGCTTCCTTAGGTAACGCCGTGGCGAACGGCGGCCGGCGGATCTTCTCCGTGCAGGTCGTGTCTAACCCGGCGGCCGTCCCACTCTCGATAAACCTTGCGGCGATGTCCGCAACGCACTCGGTGTCTACCTGGTGCCCGTAGTATTTGATTGTCACCCGGCGGCCGTTCGGCATGTGCCTGGCGGCTTCCTCCCCCAGCCAGTACGGGGTTGAAGGATCAAGGTTGCCGGAGATCATCAGCACGGGCACCCCGGTTTTAACCGGGCGGGTGAAGCTCCTCGGGATATCCCCCCGCGGCCATTCCCTGCAGGCTTCGATGTGCCTCCTCACGCGAAACTCACCCACGAAAGTCCCCCTGCTCTCTTTCAGGATATCTCCCTTGGTGATGAACGGGACGCTTTCCGAGCAGGTGACGCTAAAGTACATCCCGTTCGCGATGTGCCTTCCGGCATTATTTCCGTACCTGAGGGCCAGTGCCTCGAACGGGAGGTAGTCATGCTCGAATGCCCTGTGGATCATTAAAGGGACGAAGCGCGTCCGGCTGGTTGAGTAGAGTATTAACCGCAGGTGTTCCACAAAGTTCCCCCGCGTGATCTCGACCCTCTGCCTCTGCTTCGTGGCCGGGTGGATCAACTCCGCGACGACCGGCCCCTTATCGAACCGGGCGAGCACCGCGGCAAATTCCCCGCGGAGGTTCGGGAAAGCCGCGCGGCAAACTTCGTCCGCGGCGCAGTCTTCGAAGAGACGATCCAGCGCGTGTTGCGCGCCTTTGGCGAACGGCAGCGGCTGCTTCATCCCGGGATGGGCTACCCCCATCAACAGTGCGGCGCGGACGCGCGCCGGGTGCCGGCGCATGTAGACCTGGGCGGCGATTGTCCCGTATGAGCCGGCGTCCAGATTGATCTTGTCGTAGCCTAAGGCGTCGCGCACCTCGTCGAGGTCGTCCATGGCGATTGGCGTCGTGTAGAGCGTAAGGCCGGCGACTTTCTCGAGCTCTTTTCGGCACTCCCGCACCTTGTCCGGACGGTATATCTCGCCAAAAAAACTTCGGAGGTCGCCGGACGGGTCATCGCCCATGTCGCAGTGGAGTGGGTTTGATTTCCCCGTCCCACGCTGGTCTACGAACACCAGATCGCGCTTTTTCCTGACCGTGGCCCAACGACCAAATCTCGCGCCTGCCACCACACTCGTTGCCGCCTGACCGGGGCCTCCGACAAGCACGAACACGGGGTCGGGGGCGGGCGTCGGGTCTGTGGCCGGGAGCACGACGATGTTCAGACGGATTTTCCTCCCCGCCCTGGCCTCGCGGTCTTCGAACACCTCATGTTCACCGCAGCGGGCCTCGCCCTCCACGTTCGGTAAGCGGCAGGGTTGCAAAGTCAGCCGGGGGCGTGACAGCTTGGTGTTTTGCCCAGCGCCCTGTGGGCTGGCCGAAGCACAGCAAAAAACGAATACGGCACCTAGAAGAAAAGCGATCCTGTGGGTTAACTTCATAGACATACTCCGGGTCGTCAGAGCCTCCGCAAAATGAAGTGGGAGCTTGTATAGAACAGCTTTCCAGGGCGTTGATTGCCCTAACCCGCAACTGCACACCCGAGAGCAATAAGCAGGGCCTTTTTCCTTACCTAGGATTTTCATCAGCCTGAAGCTGATGACACGTTGATACGTTTCACCTAAATGGGTGGGAACAGGTTTGCGACGAAGCGGGGGAGAAAAGCGGTGGATTGACGGCGAGATGAGGCGGATTGGAGCAGTGCTATCGGGCTTCGTCCAGTAGCTGCTGAAGCTCATGGCGATAACCGCGGCTTGCTTTCAGGCCTATGCCGCTGGTCAAGGTGACGACGTATTCGCCTTTATAAAGGGGTCGGATGTCTTTGATGCGCTCGACGTTAACTATTGTCGAACGGTGAATTCTGAGAAATTTCTGTGGATCCAATCTGGCGTGAAAATTTCCCATCGTCTCGCGAATCAAGTGGGTTTGGCTTCCGCTGTGCAGAGTTAAATAATCGCCCGCGCCTTCCACCCAATCAATCTCTCTGGTCTTCAGAAAATAGATGCGCCCGCCTGATTTAATGGCCACTCGATCAACCGATCCCTTATGAGTAGCCTTGCCGGATTCTATGTCATCCGTTTCCGAATGTGATTTGCCGGTCTTTAATTTCATGTCTCGCAGTAAGGCGAACAGACTCTCGCTGATCTCGCCGAGTCTTTGTTGCCGGACGAAAGTTTTCGCTCTTTGCAAAGCAGTGTTGAAGCGGTCGTGATCGAAAGGCTTGAGCAAATAGTCGAGCGCGTGCGCCTCGAATGCGCGAAGGGCATGTTTGTCGTACGCGGTCACGAACACGGTCACGGGCATTCGCGCCGCCCCGACCTCTTCGACCACCTGAAACCCATCCAGTTCCGGCATCTGGATGTCGAGAAAAACGACGTCCGGGGACTGCTCGCGGATTACCGTCACAGCCTCTTTCCCGTTGCGACACTCGGCAACCACTTCCATTTCGGGATCATCGTTCAGCATCACCAGCAGCGCCTCGCGAGCGAGCGATTCATCGTCGACGATCAGCGCGCGGATTGTTCGGTTCAATGCGTCTCCCCCTTTGGTTCTTCTTTAGCAGGGGAAAATGGGATGACGATTTGCGCTACTGTCCATTCGTTTTCCCGCCTGCTTAGGCTGAAACTGTAATCTTCACCGTAGAGCTCCGAGAGGCGCGCCCGTGTGTTTTTTAACCCCAAACCGGCGGCACCGTTTTGCCCGGATAGTTTCTCCCAGTCTTTCCCGCCATCGCGTACTTCCATCAAGACCCGAGCGCTTTGCAGGTGAGCCACGATCTGTATCCGGCTGGTTCCCGAATTAGAATCCACGGCGTGGCGCATAGCGTTTTCGACGAGCGGCTGCAATATTAAATTCGGCACCTGTGCTCCGAGTGCCGGCGGATCAATCTCCCACCCGACGACCAGCCGGTCATGGAAGCGGATGCGCTCGATTTCCAGATAACGCCGCGTAAATTCAACTTCGTCTTCGAGCGTCCAAACTTGCGTCTCTATATTATCCAGCGTTAACCGCAGAAGTTCGCTGAGGCGGTTAATCATTTTAACCGCGTCCCGATTTTCATTCTTCAGAACCAGAGCCGTAATCGAGTGCAGCGTGTTGAATAAAAAGTGCGGGTGCAGTTGCATCTTCAGTGCCTGAAGCCGGGCATTCGATAGCTGGACGTCAAGCTTCGAAGCTTTTAACAATTCGTCCTGATACCGCCCGTAGTATAAGAAGATTAAACTGCTCGCGAGAATCACCCAGTAGGTCAGCACGTTCGCAATGAGGATTGTTGCCCAGTCAAGATTGTCCGGCCGGTAAAATTGCTCGCTGTGATAGCTCGTCGAATCTTTCAAAATGGTTAGAAGAATCAGAGGCAACCCCTGAACGAAAATCGCCCAAACGATCCCCACCGATAAGTAGACCAGTAAACTCTTAACAAGACGCCCGCGTTCGAAAGAGAAACGGCGCGACAGTATGATAATTAACGGAGCGTGAATTGCCCAAAACATCCAGAACGGGCCGAATTCGGTGATATTTTCCGACACATTTTCCGGCTCATTTAACCCGGTATAGAGAGAAACTGCGCTCACGAGATAGAAGACCAAAGCGCACATTGCCAGGATCAAAAGCCATTGAATAGTAGAAATTCGTCGCATCTCAATTAAGTATAAGGCACCGACCGGAACTTTTATATTTGAAGTTTAACCCATCCCGAGCGGCGTTCGGGCGCATGCCGCAGGCGGAGCGCCGCGGGGAACGCACGACTCGACAACTCATGTATGCGTGTTGCGTCTTGCTAAACGAGCGGGCACATCGGTTCCGTTGCAAGAATCGCTTCTCCGCTATACTCCGCTCGCTAGGTTAACCACCACTCCTCCGGATCACACCCCTTGAAGCATAATCAGTCCTCATTCGAGTGGCATCACTTCGAGCCGTCGCTCATCCTGTTATGTGTTCGTTGGTATTGCCGCTACCGTGAAGGGCGAAGAGGTGGTGCCGCTCAGCGTCCGCTTGGACGCGTTGTTATGCGGCCTCCGGGTACGGCGCGGCCGCCCTCCGGGCGCCGCCCGGGCGACTCGCGCCGGCGGC
>DATCVD010000774.1:0-2725 GCA_036567125.1 Pyrinomonadaceae bacterium
TAAAACTCATGGACAACCTTGTGCTCTCGAACATCGCGCACCGCCCGGCGCGCACGCTCGTGACGGTCGCGGGCGTCGCGGTCGGCGTCCTGCTCGTCGTCTTCACGGTCGGGCTGGCGAACGGGGTGCTGCGCGAGCGCGGCCGGCGCGAGGCGAGCGTCAACGCCGAGATCATGCTGCGCGCCTCCGGCACGGTGAACCTCGGCGGGTCGCAGTCGTTCGGCGCGCCCGTCTCCCGCGCGCAGGAGGTCGAGTCGGTCGAGGGCGTGCGCGCGGCGACGGCGCTCGGCCAGACCGCCGACAAGAGCGACGCCGGCTGGGGCAACCGCCTCATCGACGGCGTCGACTTCGAGGACTACCGGCAGATGTCGGGCGTCCGCGTGATCGAGGGGCGCGGGCCGGCCGGCGGCGACGAGGCGATGGTGGACACGGTCTGGATGGAGCAGAAGGAAGGCAAGGTGCGCGTCGGCGACAGCGTGACGATCTACGAGCGGCCGTTCCGCATCGTCGGCGTCTACGAGCCGCCGGGCGGCGCGCGCATCAAAATCCCGCTCGCCACGATGCAAGATCACGTCGGGAGCGAAGGCTTCGCGTCGAGCATCCTCGTGGCTTGCCTGAACCCCGCGGAGCAGGAGGCGGTGGCCGCGCGCATCCACGAGAGGTTCCCCGACGATCAGATCATCTTCACGCGCGACCTGCCCGAACTCTACGCTTCGGGCGTGCCGGCGCTGAACGCCTTCCTCGGCGTCGTCGTCGCGGTCGCCGCCGCGATCAGTCTGCTCGTGATACTCTTGGCGATGTACACGACCGTCACGGAGCGCACCCGCCAGATCGGCGTGCTCAAGTCGCTCGGCATGTCGAACGGCGCGATCGCGTGGGTCATCGAGCAGGAGGCGATCATCGTCAGCCTGCTCGGCGTCGCCACGGGGCTGGCGCTCACCTTCGCCGCGCGCTACGCGCTGACGAAGTTCACCTCGCTGACGGTCGAGATCGAGCCGCGCTGGGTCATCTTCTCGCTGCTCATCGGCCTCGCCGGCGGCACGCTCGGCGCGCTCTACCCGGCCATCCGCGCCGCCCGCCAAGACGCCGTCGCCGCGCTCAGCTACGAATAGCTGTTAGCTGTTAGCCAAACAGGAAGGCGCGGGGCGGTTTATCGTAACCGCCCCGCGCCTTCGGTTTTCTGCTCGTCTTTTTCCGGCTAACGGCTAACAGCTAATAGCTAACAGCTAACAGCTAATAGCTATTAGCTAACAGCTACTTCATCGCCGCTTCGATCTCGGCGACGGTGCGCGGGACGGCCGCGCTCAGGTTGCGGTGGCCCTCGGCGGTGATGACCACGTCGTCCTCGACGCGCACGCCGATGTTTTTGTACTTCTCGAACGCGGGGCGGACGGCCTCGGCGAACCTGCGCCACTCGGCGGTCTGCGGCAGCCGTTCGAGCGCGTCGGCGCGGAAGTAGAGGCCCGGCTCGACGGTGAAGACCATCCCCGGCTCAAGCCGCGCGTCGTTCGCGCCGACGTCGTGGACGTTCATGCCGAGCCAGTGCGAAGTCCCGTGCATGAACCAGAGGCCGTGCTGCGTCGAGTTGCGCTCGGTGATGAGGCCGAGGCGCAGCAGGCTCTCCTTGAGCGACCTGACGGCCGCGTTGTGCACGTCCGAGAGCGTCGCGCCGGGGCGCGCGGCGCGCAGCGCGGCCTCCTGCGCCGCGAGCACGGCGTTGTAAATTTCGGCCTGCGCCGGCGTGAAGCGGCCGGAGACGGGCACGGTGCGCGTCACGTCGGCGCTGTAGTGGCCGTACTCCGCGCCCACGTCCATCAGGAGCAGCTCGCCGTCGCGGCACTGCCCCGACGACTCCGTGTAGTGGAGGATCGTCGCGTTCTCGCCGCACGCGACGATTGACGGGTAGCCGACGCGCGCGTTGCCGCTGCGGAAGGCGTACTCGATCTCGGCCTCGAACTGGTACTCCCAGCCGGAGCGCGTCGCGGCGGCGAGCGCGCGGCCGATGCCGCGGGCCGTCAGGTTTACGGCGTGCTGGATGAGGCGCACCTCGGCGGGCGACTTCACCTGCCGCAGCCTGACGAAGATCGGCCACGCGCTCCGCGGCGTCAGGCCGGAGTCCGGCTTCGCCCAGCGCGCCGCGGCCTCCCGCTCTTGCCTGAACTCGCGCGCCTCGCCCGCGCCCGGCGTCAGCATGTAGAGCGACGATTCCTTCCGCCCCATCGCGGCGAAGATCGTATCGTAGCCGACGGGGTCGGCAGCTGAGCCTCCCGACCCCGGCCCGCTCCGGGCCGCGACGGCGAGCAGAACCGACTCATTCTTCGGGCGGAAGGGCTTGCGTTCGAGCAGCGCGCGCATGAACGGCTCGAACTCGCCGGCGTCCCAAATCTCGTTGACGCCCGAAAGCCTCATCGCGGCCTCGGCTGTGTACATCCGCCCTTCCCAGACCTCGCGCGCCGGGACGGGGCGCGGCAGGAACAGCACCTCGCGGTGTCGCCCGTGGCCCGGCATCAGCACGAACCTCGCGCCCGGCTGGTTCAGGTGCGTCAGGTAATAGAGGTTGTTCTCCTGCCGGTACTCGTAATCGACGTCGCCCGTATAGACGCGCGGCTCCGCGCCGAGCAGCACGAGCACCGAGTTCGGCCCGACGAACTCCGCGACGCGCGCGCGCCGCGCCGCCAACTCCGCCAACCGCTCCCGCTCGTCCCACACCGGCGCGGGCGGCTCG
>DATCVD010000775.1:0-3913 GCA_036567125.1 Pyrinomonadaceae bacterium
CCGCCGCGCGGGCCTGCTCCTCGGGCGGCGCGAGCTGCGCGGCCAACTCCTCGACCGTCGCGCCCTCCGGGCCGGAGTAGTGCGCGTGGCGGCCGCGCTTCTTGCCCTTCCTGATCTTCATAGCCAGTCAACCTTCTTCAGGTAAAAGTAGAGGCCCAGCCCGATGCCGATCATCGAGAGCAGCGCGAAGACGTAGCCGAAGCGCCAGCGCAGCTCCGGCATGAAGTCGAAGTTCATGCCGTAGATGCCGGCGACGAGCGTGACCGACATCAGGATGGTGGCGATACTCGTCAGCCGCTTCATCACCATGTTCATCCGGTTCCCCGAAACGGAGAGGTACGCGTCCATCGTCGAGCCGAGCATGTCGCGCAGCGTGTCGATGGTGTCGGCCACGCGGATCAGGTGGTCGTACACGTCTTGGAAATAGACGTAGGTCTCGCGCGCGAAGATCGGCTGCTCCCTGCGGAGCATGGTGTTGAACACGTCGCGCAGGGGCGTGACCGTGCGGCGCAGGAACAGGAGCTGCTTCTTGATGCGGAAAATCTTCTCGATGGCGTCGGGGCGGAAGTCTCCGAAAATCTGATCTTCGAGGTCGTCCATCCGGTCGCTCAGCACGTCCAAGAGCGGCAGGTAGTCGTCGACGACCGCGTCGATCAGCAGGTAGGCGAGCAGGCCCGCGCCGTGGTTCTCCCTGTCCTGCCACTCCGACCACAGCCGGCGGGCCGTCCCGACGGCGCGGATCGGCTGCGAGTGGACGGTGACGAGGTAGTTCGGGCCGAGGAAGATGTTCAGCTCGCGCAGCTCCAGCGCGTCGTGCGGGCCGGAGAGCGACGCCTCGTAGAGCACGATGAAGTAGTAGCCCTCGTACTCCTCGACCTTCGGCCGCTGGTGCTCGTTGCGGCAGTCCTCGATGGAGAGCGGGTGGAAGCCGAACTCCTCGGCCAGCTCCGCGAAATCCGCGCTGGTCGGATCGCTCACGTCGGCCCAGACGACGTTCGTCGAATCGACGCGCAGGTCGCTGATGTCCGCGGCCGGGTAGTCGTCGCGGAAAGTTTTCGTGTTGCTGTGCAGGCAGACCGTGGTGATCAAATCACGTTTCTCCCTCTCCCGATTCGCGGCGGACGGATTATACTGGCGCGCGCTCGTTTAGCCGAGACCTTTTCGCCGGGACGCCCGAACTCGATGAGACTACCAGCCGCCGCCCTCCTCGCCCCCCTGCTCCTCTGCCTGACGGCCGCCGCCGCGCGGGCGCAGACGCAGCAGCAGCCCTTCTTCACCGAGATCACGGACGCGACCGAGCGGGGCCAGTATTACTTCGAGGCCATCAGCGAGTTCGACGTGCTGCGCACGGACGCGCGGCCCGCGGTGCGCCAGAACTACACGTACCTGACGATCACCTACGGCGTCTTCCGCGACGCCGAGGTGAGCGTCTTCTTCCCCGTCGCCACGATCTTCAACGAGCGCACCGCCTCGCCCCGCACGGCGACGGGCCTCGGCGACGTGGGCTACTACTTCAAGTACAACTTCCTCAAGGAGCGCGAGGGCTCGCGGCGGCCGGCGCTCGCCGTCAGCTTCACGGCCGAGGCCCCGACCGGCAGCTACCCGAAGGGCATCGGCTACGGGCAGACCAACTACACCGTCAACGGCATCCTGCAAAAGTCGCTCTCGGAGCGCACCATCGCGCGCCTCAACGCCGGACTCATCTTCGCGTCCATCACGACCGACGAGGGGCCGGCTTTTCGCACGCGCGGCACGGTCTTCACCGGCGCGGGCTCAATCGCCCGCCGCTTCACCGACCGGCTCTCGCTCGGCGCGGAGCTGGTCGGCGCGCGCGCGCGCAACAAGGGGCTGGGGCGCGGCCTGCTGCTCGGTCAGGTCGGCGGCAACTACGCGCTGGGCGAGCGCGTCACCCTCGACTTCGGCGTGCTCGGCGGCCGCTTCCCCGCCGCGCCGCGCCTCGGCGCGCAGCTCGGCCTCTCCGTCGATCTCGACACGCGCCTCTCCGAGCGGCGGGAATGAAATTAAGAATTAAGAATTAAGAATTAAGAATTTGGTTATGAAAGAGAATGTTGTTAAAGAGAAATCCTTTGCTTTCGCGGTGCGTGTTGTGAACCTGTATCGCCATTCGACGGAACAACGTAAGGAGTTTGTGCTGTCGAAGCAGGTGTTGCGAAGTGGGACGTCCATCGGCGCGAACGTTGAAGAGGCCATCGGCGGACAATCGCGCGCCGACTTCGTCTCAAAACTAAGCATCGCCTACAAAGAGGCGCGCGAAACCTCCTACTGGCTGCGGCTCCTCCGCGAAACCAAATACCTCGACGAGAGCGAGGCGGCCTCAATCCTCAACGACCTAGACGAGATCCTCCGCATCATCGCCTCGATCCTTATCTCCTCCAAAAATTCTTAATTCTTAATTCTTAATTCTTAATTCCTAGTCATGATTCGGCGGCGGCGGCGCGCCCGGCGGGCGTGAAGCGGACGCGGCGGATGCGGCGGCGGTCGACGCGCTCGACCGTGAAGCGCGCGCCGTCGTGCTCGACCGTCTCGCCGGGCTGGAGGAGTCGGCCGGTGCGCGCCTGAAGGAAGCCGGCGAGCGTCGTGTAGCTGCCGTCCTCGGGGAGGCCCAACTCGAACTGGCGGTTGGCGTCGCGCACGGCGAGCATCCCGTCGAGCAGGAAGGTCCCGTCCGGCTGCTCCGCGATCTGCGAGCGCACCTCCTCGTCGAACTCGTCGTCGATCTCGCCGACGATCTCTTCGAGCAAGTCTTCGAGCGTGACGATCCCCTCCATCCCGCCGTGCTCGTCCACGACGATGGCGAGGTGCGTGCGCGCCGCCTGCATCTGCCGGAGCACGCCGGCGAGGCGCGCGCTCGCGGGGATGAAGAGCGGGGGGTGGAGCAGCGCTTCGAGGTTGAACTCGCCGCCCGTCCCGTCGAGGAACGGTTCGAGGTCGCGGCGGAAGACGACGCCGACGATCTCGTCTATCCGCTCGCGGAAGACCGGCAGGCGCGTGTAGCCGTGCGTGCGGAAGGCCCGCCTCGTCTCTTCGAGCGCGGCCGTGACGGGCAGCGCGTCCACGTTCGTGCGCGGCACCATCGCCTCGCGCACCTCGGCCTCGTAGAAGTCGAGGACGCGGTTGATGAGCCGCTGCTCGCCCTCTTCGAGGTGGCCGCTCTGGCGCGAGATGGCGACGAGCTGGCGCAGCTCCTCTTCCGTGTAGATCGACGCGTGCTCGCCCGTGGCGTGGACGCCGAAGGGGCGCACCATGCGCGCGCTCGCCCAGTCGAGCAGGCGGATGAACGGGCTGAAGCTCTTGTAGAACAGCTCCATCGGCAGCGCCGACCAGAGCGCGACGCCCTCGGCCCGCTGCAACCCGAACAGCTTCGGGGCCTGCTCGCCGACCGTGATGTGGAGCGAGGTCAGCAGCGTGTAGGCGATGACGAAGGCGACGACGTGGAGCGACGTTTCGGCGTATTGGCCCGCGACGCGTTCGAGCACGGGGCGGAGGACGGGTTCGAGTAGCGCGGCGATGGTCGGCTCGCCGACGAGCGCGAGCGCGAGCGAGGCCAGCGTGATCCCGAACTGCGAGGCCGAGAGGTACGCGTTCAGGTTGTTGAGCAGCCGCATCAGCCGCACCGCACGCTTGTCGCCGCCCGCGGCCAGCGTCTCGATGCGCGGCCGGCGGACGCCGACGAGCGCGAACTCCGCGGCCACGAAGAACCCGTTGACGAGCACGATCAGGATGATGAAGACGATGTTGAGGACAGTGAACAAGCGCCCTCCGAATCAACGCATCCGAACTTAAATAACGGCTTGAAAGTCGCCCGCCATTTTACAGCCTCGCGCCCCGCGGACAAGCGAGCCCCCGCCCGTGCCTCAGGCGAGCCGGGCGCGCGCTCGCGGAGCCGTCGCCG
>DATCVD010000776.1:0-3618 GCA_036567125.1 Pyrinomonadaceae bacterium
CCGCGTCGCGCAGCTCCGTGACGGCGGCGGCGACCTGCGCCGTGACGTTGTTGCGCGCGAGCGCCTGCTCGCGCCGCTCCAGAACTCGCGCGTCCGCGCCGACGAGCGCGGCGTAGAAGGTCGAGCCGGAAACGTCCACGCCGATGTACTTCGCGCTCGCGTCAGGGGTCGCCATGATCTTCAGGTCTCCACGGAAGGGTTAAGTTTGCGGGCGGGGCAGACGCCGGGAATGGTAAACAAAGGCGGGTGGGCTGTCAAACAAGTGCCCCTTGCGTGTAGAATGACGGGCCAGCAAAAGTACTGAGGACTGAGTACTGAGGACTGAGGGAGAAACTGTTCTCGGTACTCAGTCCTCAGTACTCAGTCCTCAGTACTTTTTTTATGAAGCTCCGCTCGATCCTGCTGCCGACCGATTTCAGCGAGTGCGCCGAGGGCGCGCTCTCCTACGCGACCGATCTGGCGCGGGCCGCCGGGGCGCGTCTGGTGTGCCTGCACGTCGTCGAGCCGCTGGTGCCGCCGGTCGGGTACGGGCCGGTGACGGAGCCGCTGCCGGCGCTCGACGTTACGGGGCAGTTGGAGGAGTCGGCGCACAGGGAGCTGCCGCGCCTCGCCCAGCGCGGCGAGTGCGCGGGGCTGGAGGTCGAGGAGGTGGTCGCGCACGGCGAGCCGGCGTCGGAGATCGTGCGCGCGGCGCGCGCGCACGGCGTCGATCTGATCGTCATCTCGTCGCACGGGCGCACCGGCTTGGGGCGCATCCTGTTCGGCTCGACCGCCGAGTCGGTCGTCCGCCACGCACACTGCCCCGTGCTCGTGGTCAAACCGCAGGAAGGTGACAGGTAAACCGTGGCGGGTGGAGAGTAGGGAAACCGGTTTTCCCCGCCGCCCGTCACCCGTCACGGCTCACGGCTTTTCATGGAGCAAGTTTTCTTCGATCTGGTCGCGCAGTACGGGCTGTACGCGATCTTCTTCCTCGCCATGATCGAGGGCGACATCACGCTGCTGCTGGCCGGGGTGCTGGCGCACGGCGGGTACTTCGACGATCACAGCTTTTTGAAAGTCCTCGTCGTCGGGACGGCGGGCGGGGTGGCGGGCGACGGCGTGGCCTACGCCATGGGGCGGGGCTTCCGTTCGAGCGTGCGCGACTACAGGTTCTACCGCGCCGCGCGCCCGCGCATCGAGCGGCTGACGAAGACGTTCGGGCCGCTCTCGATCTTCCTGTCGAAGTACGTCTACGGGCTGCGCACGGCCTGCTGCGTCTTCTACGGGGTGGGGCGGATGCGGCCGTCGCGCTTCTTCCCGCTCTCGGCGGCGAGCTGCTTCGTCTGGGTGCTCGTCCTCGCGGGCGCGGGCTACCTCTTCCACACCGTCATCACCAACCTCATCGGCGACTTCGAGCGGCTCGGCAAGTACCTGCTCGTCTTCGTCGTCGTGGGCGTCGGCGGCTTCTACCTGATCGAGCGCTACTGGCTCTCGCCGCGGGTGGAGGAGGCCGACCCGGAGCGCGTGCAGGAGCTTGAGCAGGCGGCCGAGGAGAGGCTGCGGGGGATCGGCGAGGACATCAAAGAGCTGGGCGAGGAGATCAAGGAGCACCTGCCCCACCCGCTCGCCCGCCGCCCCGCCGAGGACGAACAACAGCCCGAACAGCGGCGCGCGCGCGCCGCCGGCAAGCCGGACGCGGACGGAGACTGAACGGAGCCGTGAATCGTGAGTCGTAAATCCTGAATAGATAGAAACGGCCACCCTTTTTGTCTTTTACGATTTACGATTTACGGTTTACGATTTACGAACATTTATGATTATTGAGTCCACCGCCCCGACGCGGGTCGATCTCGCCGGGGGGACGATAGACATCTGGCCGCTCTACCTGTTCCATCCGGGCGCGGCCACGGTCAACTTCGGCGTCTCGCTCTACGCGCGCTGCCGCATCGAGCCGCGCGAGGACGACCGCGTCATCCTCGAATCGCGCGACCGCGAGGTGGCGTTCGAGACGGGCCTTGAGCGGGTGGCGGAGTTGGCGAGCGAGCAGCGCCTTGAGTTGATCGCGAAGCTGGTTCACTTCTTCCGGCCCGAGCGCGGCTTCCGCCTCGTCACCGAGTCGCAGGCCCCCGCGGGGGCGGGCCTCGGCGGGTCGAGCGCGCTGGCGATTGCGTGCATCGGCGCGCTGAACCGCTTCGCCGGCGACCGCTACCCGCGCGAGAAGTTCATCGAGATCGCCACGAACGTCGAGACGACCGTCATCCGCGTGCCCGCCGGCGTGCAGGACTACTACGGCGCGTTCTACGGCCGCGCCAACTGCCTGCACTTCCGCGCCGACGGCATCGAGCGCGAGGAGTTGCAGGTGGACGTGGAGACGCTGGAGCGCCGCCTCGCCATCTGCTACACGGGCGAGCCGCGTCTGTCGGGCATCAACAACTGGGAGATGTTCAAGACGCACGTGGACGGCGACCGCGTCATCTTCGATCTGTTCGAGGGCATCCGCGACAGCGCCCTGCGGATGCGCGAAGCACTCGCCGCGAGCGACTGGACGGCGGTGCGCGAGACGATGCACGCGGCCTACCCCGTCCGCAAGCGCCTCGCGCCCAACATCACGACGCCGCGCATGGACATGCTCGTCGAGAAGGCGCTGGCTAACGGGGCCGAGGCCGCGAAGGTCTGCGGCGCGGGCGGCGGCGGCTGCATCGCGTTCCTGTGCGCCGACGGCCGGCGCGCGGAGGTCGAGCGCGCGCTCTCGGCGGAGGAAGACGTGCAGATGCTCGACTGGCGCTTCGCGCGCGAGGGGCTGACGGTGCGCGAGGTGTAACGCCTGAGAGTCGCGGCGGGCTGACGGCTAACGGCCGCCGCCCGAGCGCGGAAAGAGGTGGAGGGGGCGACTCGTCAAAGTCGCCCCCTCCACCTCTTTCCGCGTCACGGCGACGAAGCCGGCGCTGGCGCGCGCCGGCACCTCACCTGTTGCCTTGCTGGCGGCCGCCGCCCGGCCGGGCCGGCGTGTTGCCGTTCTGGTTCCCCGACGCGTCGTCGCCGCCGTTCTTGCCGTCGTTCAGCTCGAACGCGCCCTTGTAGTCGATCTTGGTGTAGTCGAAGCCGATGGCGATGTTGCCGAGGCGGTTGAGTTCGGAGTCGACGTAGTTGATGAAGGCGTCGGGCGTGTTGGCCTCCTTCTTAAGGTTGCCGCACGTCTTCGGGAAGCTCCGCAGCTCGTTCTCCACGGTCTTGTATTGGAGGAACAGCTCCTTGTTGTCGGAGATGTTCTTCTGCTGCTCGAAGACCGGCGGGAAGAGGCCGAAGTAGGCCACCGCCGCCGTCGTCACGACGAAGACGTTCTTGACGTACTCGTTCGTCGGCCCCCAGCCCTTCTGCGCGATGAAGAAGAGGGCGATGGCGGCGACGACGCCCGCCAGCAGCACGACGGAGGTCGCCATGTAGTAGTTCTTGTAGAAGAAGGCCATCACCTCGCCGTGGTGGTTGGCCCGCGCCCTGACGATGTTCATCTGCTCGTCGAGCCGCTGCTGGTACGCCTCGGCCGGGGGCGTGCAGGTCGGCGTCGGGGTCGGGCTGTTGACGGGAGAAGCGACCGGGCTGGCCGTCGGGCTGGCGGCGGGCGAAGCGGCGGGGGTGGCC
>DATCVD010000777.1:0-5419 GCA_036567125.1 Pyrinomonadaceae bacterium
CCCCCGCCGCCGCCTCCGGGGTCGCGGGCCGAGCCGTGCGCGCCTCGCCCTCGTTCGGCTTCGGGAGCGCGAGGCTGCTCTTGAGCCGCGTGGCACACTTGTTCACTTCGGCGACCACGGCCGGGAGCGCGTCGTCCGCCCCGGCGGCGCGCTTCGATAGCGAGAGCGCGATGCGATTGTAGCCGGTTTGGAGCGACTCGAAGTCGTGTTTGACCTGCGCGGCCGTCGCCTGCGTGCGCTTGCGCTTGGCGGCCTCCGCGGCGGCCGGGTCGAGGTCGCGGTTCTGGTGGTCGCGCTCGTACTCGGCGGCCTGCCGGTTCATCTGCTCCTGCCGCAGCGCCGAGCCCAGCTCCCGGCCGCGCTGTGCGAAGGCCGCGCCCTCGGTGGCG
Source organism: Pyrinomonadaceae bacterium (assembly GCA_036567125.1). Lineage (GTDB taxonomy): Bacteria > Acidobacteriota > Blastocatellia > Pyrinomonadales > Pyrinomonadaceae > JAIVGV01. The sequence continues at coordinate 390 of DATCVD010000777.1, forward strand.
GCCGCGAGGCAGAGCGCCGCACACGCCGGCGCGATTGCTTTAGCCGTCCCGCTCAGAACTCTCATCGTCCACCTCCCGTCCCGTTTGGCGCGCTATTTTATGCCGAACGCCGCCGCGAAGGAAGACCGTTTCGGGGCCGAGCCTTACGCGCGTTCGTAGAAGCTGAGGGCCGAGTCGCCCTGCCGGAGGACGCGCCAGCGGCGCAGTTGGCCGGAGGCGTCTCCGGGCTGGTTCTTGTGATGGTGTTCGGCGACGAGCAGGCCGCCCGTTTTGAGGAGCGGGGACGAAGGCGCGCCGAATGCTTCGAGCACGGGCAGGTAGTCGGTCGCGTAGGGCGGATCGTAGAAGACCAAGTCCCAGCCCTCCGCGCCCCGCGCGCCGGCCCGCCGCAGGAAGTCGGCCGCGTCGTTCAGGACGACTTCCGTCAACTCCTCCGCCACGCCGCACAGGTCGAGGTTGGCCTCGACCAGCCCGCACATCTTCCGCGACTTGTCCACGAACGTGACGTGTCCCGCCCCGCGCGACAGCGCCTCGATGCCGACCGCCCCCGACCCCGCGCACAGATCGAGAAACCGCGCGCCCTCGACGCGCGGCGCGATCACGTTGAACAGCGTCTCGCGCAGCCTGTCCGAGGTCGGGCGAATCTGCATCGACGGCGGACTCTTCAGCACCCGCCCGCGGTACTCTCCGGCGATGATCCTCACGACGTTCGATAGTAATCACAAAACGGCGGCCGGACAAACCGCGAAGTCTGCTATCATTCGATCCCAAGCGAGGTGACTTATGAAACCACCACTCATCGAGCGTGACCCGGAAAAGCTCGGCGGCACCCCGGTCTTTTTCGGGACGCGGGTGCCGGTGCAAAACCTCTTCGATTGCCTTGAGGGCGGCGAGAGCGTGGGCGAGTTTCTCGATCAATACCCCACCGTCACGCGCGAGCAGGCGCTGGCCGTGCTCAAAGCATCCAAAGACTCTCTCCTCACGAACCATGAAGCTGCTGCTTGACGAGTGCGTAACCCGGCGGCTGAAAAAGGAGTTCGCCGGGCACGAGGTTCAGACGGTTGACGAGGCGGGGCTGAAGGGACTGAAGAACGGGGAACTGTTGCGCCGAGCCGCGCAAGTCTTCGACGTACTGGTGACGGTCGATCAGAGCATTTCTCACCAGCAGAACCTGCGCTCGCTCGCCATCGCCGTGGTCGTGCTGGCCGCGAAAAAGAACACCTACGACGCCCTCAAATCCTTAGTCCCGCAAACGCTCGAAGCGCTGGAACAGATTGTGCCCGGCCAGATCGTAAAGATTACAGCGTCCCCGTGAGTCTGCGCGGGCGCGCCCGTTTCAGCCCACGGACGCGAGGCCGAAGCGGGAGTCGGCGCGGACGCGGGCGACGAGTTGGGAGGTCTCGCGGGTGCGGCGGCGGGCGGTGAGGTAGTAGTCGGCCTCGCGGCGGGCCTCTTCGAGCAGGCGCACGTCGCGCACGAGGTTGCCGACGCGGAACGTGGGCACGCCCGACTGGCGCGTGCCCATCACCTCGCCGGGGCCGCGAATCTCCAAATCCTTTTCGGCGATGCGGAAGCCGTCGGTCGTCTCCTCCATGATGCCGAGGCGTTCGCGCGCGACGGCCGTCTGCTTGTCCGCCGTCAGCAGCACGCAGAACGACTGGTCGGCCCCGCGCCCGACGCGCCCGCGCAACTGGTGGAGCTGCGAGAGGCCGAACCGCTCCGCGTGCTCGATGATCATCAGCGACGCGTTCGGCACGTCGACGCCGACCTCGACGACGGTCGTCGCCACCAGAATCTGCGTCTGGCCCGAGACGAAGCGGCGCATCACCTCGTCCTTCTCGGCGGGCTTCATCTTGCCGTGCAGCAGCCCGATCTGGAAGTTTGGGAAGACGCGGTCGCGCAGGTGCTCGTACATCCGCGTCGCGTCCTTCAAGTCCATCTTCTCGGACTCCTCGACCAGCGGGTAGACGACGTAAACCTGCCGGCCCTGCCCGACCTCACGCTCGACGCCTTTATAGACGCCGCCGCGCTGATCCTCGCCGCAGACGACCGTCTTGATCGGCGTGCGGCCGGGCGGCAGCTCGTCGATCACGGACACGTCCAAGTCGCCGTAAACGGTCATGGCGAGCGAGCGCGGGATCGGCGTGGCGGTCATCACGAGCACGTCCGGGTTGTAGCCGCGCTCGCGCAGGGCCGCGCGCTGGAGGACGCCGAAGCGGTGCTGCTCGTCGATGACGACGACGCCGAGCTTCGTGAACTCGACCGACTCCTGTATGAGCGCGTGCGTGCCGACGCACAAGTTGACCTCGCCGGCCGCGATGGCGGCGTGTAGTCGCCGCTTCTCGGCGGCGCGCAGCGAGCCGGTCAGCAGTTCGACGCGGTAGGGCGTGCGCGCGAGCATCCGCTTGATGTTGCGCGCGTGCTGCCCGGCGAGGATTTCGGTCGGGGCCATCAGCGCCGCCTGATAGCCGTTCTCAAGGGCGGCCAGCATGGCGAGCAGCGCGACGATGGTCTTGCCGCTGCCCACGTCGCCTTGCAGCAGGCGGTTCATCGGCGCGTCCGAGGTCATGTCGTCGAGGATGCGGCGGACGCAACGCTCCTGCGCGCCCGTCAGCTCGAACGGCAGAACTTCGGCGAGGCCGCGGCGCACGCGCTCGTCCAGCTCGATCACCGCGCCCTTCGGCTCCTTGACGCGCTCGGCGCGGCGGACGGCCAGCGCGAGCGCGACCCAGAAGAACTCCTCGAAGATGAGTCGCAGGTGCGCAGGCGAGCGGGCGCGCTCGTAGTCTGCGAGCGGCACGTCTTCCGTCGGGAAGTGGATGCGGCGCAGGGCTTCGGCGCGGTCGATCAACTTCTGCCGCGCGATCAAATCCGGCGGGAGGGTCTCCGGGATCGCGTCGTCCGCCACGCGCGCGAGGACGGCGTGCGTGATCTCGCGCAGGCGCTTCGTGCGGAACTCGCCGAGCTTGCGGTAGACGGGCACGCGCCGGCCGACGTGGATCGCGGCCAGCGCCGGATCAGTAGCGTCCTCATCCTCGCCCTCGCCGGCCCCGGCGTCGGCGTCGCCTTCGCCGGCGGCGCTCTCGTCTTCGTCCGCGTCAGTCGCGCCCGCGCCGTTTTTCGCCGCCGCCGTGCCGGCAAAAACGGCTCCGCCGCGTTCGTGCGCCTCCGCGTCGCCGTCCGCGTCCGCGCCGGCGAGGCGCAGGAGCGCGTGCTCCGGCGGCGTGAAAGTGCCGGGCAGCATCTCCAACTCGTCGGGCTTGTTCAGGCGGAGCGAGAAGGTGTTGCGCCGCGCGTCCCACTCCCAGCGGCCGAAGGCGATGAAGCGCGCGCCCCGCTGAAACCGCTGGCGGTTGTACGCGACGATGCGCCCGGCCTGCCGGCCCGACACGAACCACCAGACGACGACGGGCTTGCCCGTCCGCTCCGTGTCGCCCGCCGTGATCTCGAAGATGAAAAGTGGCGGCGCTTTCGGCCCGCGATTCTTCCCGACCTGAAAGCCCCCGGCGACGCGCACGTAGAGATCGAGCGAGACCTCAAGCCCGTCGCGCAGGTCACTGATGCGCGCGAGGTTCGACCTGTCCTCGTAGCGCATCGGCAAATAATTCAACAAGTCCTCGACCGTCGCCTCGCCCGCGTCCGACTTGCCCGAAGCGGAGGCGAGCGCGAGCGCGAGCCTGCGCGCCGACGGCTGCCCGAAACGCGGGATGCCGCACTTGTGCAGCGAGAGGACGGGCGTGTCGAGCGAGAGGGACATCGGGGGAAACGCGGAACGCGGAACGATGAACTAACATCGGCGGATCGCGAATCGTCAACCGTGAACGGATGAAACCTGATTCCTTCTATTCACGGTTGACGATCCACGGTTCACGTCTTCCGGCTCATCTTTCCGCGTTCATCGCTGCTGGCGTCGCGCAGTGCTGGCGGAAGGCGGCGGCGAGTTCGTCGGCGATCTGGTCGGCGAACCGTTGCTCGATCTGGTGGCGCTCCATCATGTAAACGAGGCGGCCGTCTTTGAAGAGGCCGATCTGCGGCGACGACGGCGGGTAGGGCGCGAAGTGCTCGCGCGCCTTGGCCGTCGCCTCGACGTCGGCCCCGGCGAAGACGGTCACGGCGCGGTCGGGCCGCGCGTCGTTCTGCAAAGCCATCACGACTCCGGGCCGCGCGCGCCCGGCGGCGCAGCCGCAGACCGAGTTGACGACGACGAGCAGCGTGCCCTTCGTGTTCTTGATCGCGTCCTCGACCTGTTCGGGCGTGCGCGTCTCCTCGACGCCGTGGCGCGTCAGGTCTTCGCGCATCGGCTTAATGAGAATTTCTGAATAAGGCATTTCGCGGTGTCGCTCCTTGCTGTAGTTGTTTCCAGTCCCGGCGGGGATCAATTTAACACAGAGACGGGTCGTATCGAGATGCGGCGCGCGTCTTCGCCGTCGCCCGCGATGGAGACTCGCCAGACGGGCGGCGGGAGGCGGTAGCGGCCCATCCGCTCGGCCCACTCGATGACGATGACGGCGCGCTCCTCCGCTATCAACTCGTCGAGATCGACGGCGTGCGCGGCGGCCGCGCCTTCGGGCAGTCGGTAGAGGTCGAGGTGGTAGAGCGTGAGGCGTCCGCCGTCGTAGCGGTTGACGAGCGTGAAGGACGGGCTGTTGACCTCGTCAACGTCTATCCGGAGGCCCGCGGCGAGACCTTTGACGAAGACCGTCTTGCCCGCGCCGAGCGGGCCGTCGAGCAAGATAGTCTCGCCGCCCGCCAGCGACATGCCGAACCTCGTTCCGAGCGCGAACGTCTCGCCCGCCCCGCGCGACGTGAACTCGCCGGCCGTCAAGGCGGAGACCGCTTGCTCGATACCCGCTTCTTCATCCGTCAGATCGTCGTGCGCGGGCAGCGCCCTCTCCGGCGGGGAGTCGGAAGTGTGATTCAACGTGGATGCTCTCCTTCCGGGTCGAGCGCGCGGACGGCCGCGCCGAGGTGTTCGGCGATGTCGGACGCGACCATCGAGCGCACGCCGCGCTCACGGGCCGCGAGGTCGC
>DATCVD010000778.1:0-15461 GCA_036567125.1 Pyrinomonadaceae bacterium
GCCTGCCGCGCGCGCCGCCGCCGCCGCGCTGGCGTTGCTCACGGTAGCCACGCTCATCCTGTGGATCGCGGGCGCGGGGCCGATCCCGTTCCTCGCCGCGTTCGCCCTCGGCAGGGCGTTCGCGCACCGCTTGAAGGCTCAGGTCGAGGGCGTTCTCGACGGCGTTGACGGGGCCGGCCGCGACCTCACGCTCCTCGCCGGGGTGCTCGCGCGAGTTGAGCGCGAGCGATTCGCCAGCCCGCGGCTGGTCGAACTCCGCAAGGCGCTCGACGCCGAGGGCCGAGCGCCGTCGCGGCAGATCGCCAGACTCAACCTGCTAATTGATTTGCTCGACGCCCGGCGCAACATGATCTTCGCGCCCCTCGCCGTCCTCCTGCTGTGGCCGCTCCAGATGGCCCTCGCCCTTGAGAGGTGGCGCCGGGCTTGCGGCCCGGCCGTGGCGCGCTGGCTCGACGCGGTAGGCGAGTTCGAGGCGCTCAACTCTCTGGCGGCCTACTCGTACGAGCGGCCGCAAGACCCTTTCCCGGAAATCGCGGAAGGCCGCGGGGCGTGCTTCGAGGCGGAGGCGCTCGGGCACCCGCTCATCCCCGCGGCGCGTAACGTGCGGACGGATCTGCGCCTCGGGGCCGAGCCGTGCGTGCTCATCGTCAGCGGCTCCAACATGTCCGGCAAGAGCACGCTGCTGCGCACGGTCGGGACGAACGCGGTGCTGGCCTTGGCCGGGGCTCCGGTTCGCGCCGCGCGCCTGCGCCTCTCCCCGCTTCAGGTGGGAGCTTCCATTCGCATACAGGATTCGCTTCAGGCCGGGGCCTCCCGCTTCTACGCCGAGATCACCCGCCTGCGGCAGATCGTCGAGCTGACGGACGCACCGCTCCCCATCCTCTTCCTGCTCGACGAAATCCTCCACGGCACGAACTCGCACGACCGCCGCATCGGGGCCGAAGGCATCGTGCGCGGCCTCATCAAGCGCGGTGCGCTCGGGCTGGTCACGACCCACGATCTTGCGCTCGCGCGCATCGCCGACGAACTCGGCCCGCGCGCGGGCAACGTCCACTTCGAAGATCAGATGGAAGGCGGGAGGATGGCGTTCGACTACCGCCTCCGGCCCGGCGTGGTGCAAAGGAGCAACGCCCTTGAGTTGATGCGGTCGGTCGGGCTGGAGGTCTGAGTCCGGGCCGCTCGGGTGATGGCGACGTGTGGTCTTGGTCGTAGCCGAAGGTGAGCGAGCGGGTGCCGGAAAGTCACGGGAAGTAGATTGGGAATGGTTGCTCCCGCGTTCGGCCGAGACGGGGGCGGGTGGAGATCGGAGCCTGCGGCTATGAACAGTGTGCACACGGCAACGCCCCCCCGAACGAGGCGGGGAGGCGCGGCCGCTGTTGTGGACGATGCTCCGGCGTCTCCGCCGAGGCCCTTTAAGAAGTCGGCCGCCGGAAAGCGACGCGACGTTCTAACTTTTTATCGCCCACGGAAAATGATCTGGCCGGTTCGGCCGCTTACACAGTCCGCCTGCCGGTCAGCAGGTTGATGAGCAGCACGACGAGCGCCACCACGAGGAGCAGGTGGATCAAGCCACCGCCGACGCCGCCGATCAGGCCGAGAAGCCACAACACCAGAAGCACCACCAGAATCGTCCACAGCATGAAATGTATCCTCCTTCGAAGTTCGCCCTAAAAAATTGTCCCGAGCCTTCCTGCTTATGAGTGTTGGCAACGGCCGTGCCAGTTCGGCCGACGAGGCCGAAGGAAACGTCTCGGATTTTGGGAAGTCTAGTTAATCCAGTCTTTAGCGCCGATCCGTCCCGCCCTTAACGAACATTTGGGGGCTTGAAGCCTACATAATGCGGTGGACTGAAATAATCCTACTGTTCGCTCAGAAAGGTCGAGGAGTATCAATCGCGCACGCTGGCCGGACGGTGCTCGGCGGCGTGCCGGGAGCCGAGTGCTACGCGACGCGGCCGTGCGACGTGCTACGCGTCGCCTGACTTTCGCGCTCAACCGCCATGCCCGTACACGTCGGCACGTCCGGCTGGAGCTACGACCACTGGGAGGGCGTCCTCTACCCGCACGGCACGCCGAAGCGCGACCGCCTGCGCTACTACCTCCCGCATTTCTCCACCGTCGAACTCAACAGCAGCCACTACCGCTGGCCGCGCGACTCCACATTCGCCCGCTGGCGTAATATCCTCCCCGAAGGATTCCTCCTGACAGTTAAGGCCCCGCGCGGCCTGACCCACGCCTCGCGGCTGTACCAGCCGGAGCGGTGGGCGGAGCGGATCGTCTCGGCCTTCGAGACGCTGGGGCCGAAGGCCGGCGCGCTGCTCGTGCAACTGCCGCCGCAGATGGAGCGCGACCGCCCGCGCTTGGATTACTTCCTGCGCCGGCTCCCGCGTTGGCTCAGGGTGGCCGTCGAGTTCAGGCACCCGAGCTGGCATCGCGAAGACGTTTACGAACTGCTCGGGGAAAGGGGCGCGGCCTACTGCGTGATGAGCGGGGCGGGCCTGCCGTGCGTGCTGCGGGCCACGGCGCGCTTCGTTTACGTGCGGCTGCACGGGCCAGACCACCGACACCTTTACGCCGGCTCTTACCCGGCCGAAGACCTGCGCTGGTGGGCCGAGCGGATCGGGCGGTGGGAGAGCATGGGGCTTGACGTATTCGCCTACTTCAACAACGACGGGGGCGGCAACGCCGTGCGCAACGCGGCGGCGCTCAGAGCCGCCCGCGGCTGAGGGGCTGTGACAGACGACTAGCGTGGCGGGTGCACATGATGAACCTCGTAGAACAATTCGGCGAGATCGACATCTACCTGTTCGACCAGCTGCTCAAGGGGCGGCTCCCGGCCGGCACCCGCATACTCGACGCGGGCTGCGGCGGCGGGCGCAACCTCGTCTACTTCCTGCGCGCCGGTTATGAGGTCTTCGGCGTCGACCGAAGCGCCGCGGCGATCTCGCAGGCGCGGGGCTTGGCCGCGACGCTCAACCCCGCCTTGCCGTCCGGGAACTTCGTCGTCGCCGCGGTCGAGGAATCGCCCTTCCCCGCCGGTCACTTCGGCGCCGTGATCAGCAGCGCCGTGCTGCACTTCGCCCGCGACGAACAACACTTCCGCGCGATGCTCGACGAGATGTGGCGGGTGCTCGCGCCCGGCGGGCTGTTCTTCGCGCGGCTAGCCTCCTCCATCGGGATAGAAGAACTGATCACGCCTCTCGGCGGCGGCAGGCACCTGCTGCCCGACGGGTCTGAGCGGTTCTTGGTCGACGGGGCCGCCCTCGCCTCGGCCGCGGAGGAACTCGGCGCGACTTGGCTCGATCCGCTCAAGACCACGAACGTGCAAAATCTGCGTTGCATGACCACGTGGGTGCTGAGGAAAGACGCCGGGGCCGGAACCGCGTGAACCGGGCCATAAGTGCCGGCCGAGGGGTCGTCGCCCGCCGTGGGCGGAGGGGCGTGTCCGCATCCGCAGTGGGGGAGTGCTTCGGACACTAAGCGGCCCGCGGCCCCCGTTCATTATCACGTCCAATTTCTATTGCGCCGTCGGCGACTTTTCGGTACTATGCGCGGCACTGCGGCAGGTTGGTGGATCCTCCCTGCCGACGGTTGCTGGGGTGAGGACAGTGACCGAAACTGGAAAGGGCGCGCGGCCCCCAAGGCCTGCGCGCCCTTCCGCTTCTGCTCAGGCGTGGTTAGCACACTCCCCGTCTGTTCTCTTTATCACCTCATCGCGCGTCCGGTCGGATGAGTTGTTAGACGGCGCGTCGGCCAAGAGACTCTCGCCCTGCTAAAGATTATTTCGAGTTGCGGGCTGTGCAACCACCACGGCACGATTCGTTTTTACGAGATACCGGCGGGCGACTCGCCGCACGTCTTCGGCCGTCACCGCCAACATGCGACCGAGTTCGGTGTTGATGCGGTTCGGGTCGTCGTAATAAAGCGTCGAGCGGGCGAGAAAACTCGCCCTGCCGAGTGCCGTGCCGAGTTGTTCGTTCGAGTATTGCCGCTCCTGTGATCTCGCTTTGTCCATCTCGGCCCGCGTCACCCCGTCGCTCCGAATCCGCGCTATCTCCGCATCGATAATCGCTTCGACCTTTTCTACGCTAACGCCCGGCAACAATGCCGCCCCGATACGGAAAAGGCTTTGGCCGCGCGATTCGGCGATGCCTTCGGGGACGCTGGCGGCGAGTTTCGTGGCGACGAGGGCCGTGTAAAGACGTGACGTATCGCCCTGCCCGATAATGTCGGCGAGTATATTCAGCGCATACCAGTCGGGATGATTACTCGGAACGGTTAAATACGCCGACATGTAAGTTGCGGCGTCGGCGCGCGAACCGTTGATGACTCTGCGCCTCTCAAGAGGAAACTGTTGACGGTCAAAACCACCCTTCGGAGGGACGGCTCGGCGGGGGATTGATCCGAAATGCCGCGCAACTATTTTCTTCGCATCGCCCACGTTGAAATTCCCGACGATGACCAGCGCGGCGTTGTTCGGAACGTAATAGGTCGTAAAGAATGACTTCGCCCTTTCGGGCGACAAGTGATTCGGGCGGGGCGGCGAGCAGACCGCGCCGTATTTGAAAGCCGAGCCGTCATAGATTAACTCAAGAAGCGTTTCCTGCACCCTCCCGAACCGACTCCCGTCTAATTTCCCGCATTCGTTTTGGAGGGAGAGTCGCCGCGCGTCCGCGTGCGCCCGGTTGATGTCCGGCACGCGCATCAGGCGGGCGAGCGACGGCAACACGGAGTCTAACCGGGCGGCGGCGAACTCGGAGAAGTAGCTGGCACGCTCTTGGTTGACGACGCCTTCAAATGGTTTGAGCATTTCGCCGCTCGTCCGATGTAGATTTTGCGACAAGATGTTTTGAAGCAGATCGGCTAATCCGGCTTGCTCAGGACTCTCTTTTCTTGAACCCGCGTCAAAAGAGATGTTGACGGCGACGCCCGACTCCCTTCCGTCGGGCGCGAGTACCACCCTTAGTCCGTTCGCTAGTTTGTAGCTCGTGAACTCGATCCGCCTATTTCCAAGTTGGCCTTCGGGGCCGCTACTCGATACCGAACTGCCCCGCACGGCGGCGGCGCAGGCGTACAAAGACAGAAACCCTAGTAGTAAAAAGCTCCGATTCAGTTTCTTCATGTACCTCACAATACGTTGCAAGAAGTCACCTAACACCCGGCAGCGGCGCGCGCGCAACCTCACCTCGACAGGGCTGCCGATCCGCGCGTCCGCCGCATCCCGCCGCTCCGAAACCCGGCGTCGCCCCCGACGCCGGAATTGAGCCGCCGCGCACACGCGCCCTCGGTCGGGTGCGCGGCGCTGCTAGCCCGCGCCCTCCGTGAGCAATCGTGCAGAATGTAGAAGTGGCCGCCCTTTAACTATTGCGCGGCCGACACGCTTCATGCCCGGCTTCTCCAGTATCCGCACGGATGCGGCGTTCGGCTCCTCGACATCCGCCTTCACCTTCGCGCGTGCGCGACTCTCCGCAAATACTTCCTGACACCTATCGCCAGCAACAAGAGCGGCATAAACAGCATCAACTCCAAAACCAGAGACTTAACAATCTCCGCCGGGGCCATTCTCGAAGGCAGTTCGGAGAGGCCGACCCACCCGAAAACCAACCGCTCGGAAGAAAAGGGCCATAATAGTTCTACGCCGCCTCCTTCCTTCGTCGTTACATAATCCAATATCGAATGCGAGGCAAACCCCGCCCCGTAGGCAAGCGCCTCTCTGACACGACGCCTGCCGAGAAGTAACACAAAGGTGAGGCCCACAATAAGCGCGAATAAAATGGAGTGTGAGAAGCCGCGGTGCCACGCCTTTGAGCGGAGGATGAAGACCAGAGCGAAATCAAAATCTGCCGCATTAGCTAAGAACGCGCCGGTAAGAAGAGGGATGAAATAACGTTTAGCCGGTTCAGGGTGAATCGCGGCGACAAGCGTAGCGCCCAGCAATCCGTGAGCAACTGGTAAAGGCATAGAAGTTTAAGGTTCCCGAATAATAGCCATCTAACACCCCGCACGCCGCGCACACGAACTGATTACGGCCGAGTCTGGCGGATAAGATCGACGCCATTTGCGGCCGGGTGCGCGCCGGGCTTGAGGCCGCGGCCGATGTATATCACGGCGCACGAAACCCCTTCATGATCTTCTCCGCAACCGCGCCCAACTCTTCTCTCGCCGGCCATATAGATTCAAGTGGCAGCCTAACGCCCGGCATCAACGGCGTCCCTGCCAACGTTGATGAGAGGCATGATGATAGGGCGTCGGGTGCAAGCCGTTGTTAGGCCGGGCGGCGTAGTGACCTGTGCCCAGCCACGGCGACGCCGCGCGCGCGGCGGAACTCAAGGCACACGCAGGCCATGGAAGTGATCACCATGAACCTCTTTATCCATGAAGGCGCTGATGCGCGGGGCGAAGTCAATCTGGCCGTGCCGGCCGGCTTCGGCGTCGAGGCGGAGGCCCATCGCGGGGAAGCATGTCGGTTCGAGCCGGGCCAGACGATCCGGCAGTTCGTCGAGTGTGCTAACGGTCATGCGTCTCCCGGTGGCGGCCCGCCTGTTCCTCGCGCCTCAGTCGCCCGTCCAGCACGAAGGTTCCGAAGGGGACGAAGGCCGCGGCCAGCACGCCCAGTATCATCGCCAAACGCCATCGCCGGGCGAGCGTTGCCTCGGCCGCCGAGAGGAGGTAGAGCACGAAGAGCAGGCCGTGTGCCCACCCGACCGCTTTGACGGGGCCGGGCATCCCGGCGAAGTATTTGAGCGGCATGGCGACGCCCAGTAGCAACAAGTACGAGAGACCTTCGACGAAAGCGATTACTCTCAGGCGGCCGACGGGTGTTCTCAGCAAGTCAACAACTCCTGGCGAGGGCCTTTGCCGGATGGCGAGCGGGGTAAGCCAGACCTCAAACACGAAAGGGAGGCACGTCGCCTCCCCCGCCTCTCTCCGGCCTGCCGCTACGCCTCGCCCGCTTTGGTGAAGAGTCGGTAAACGGCCAATGCCCCCGCCCTTCCAGAATTAAGATTTTCCGTGGCACGCGGGGTGCTTAACTTATCAGCGGCAAGCACGGATGAAACGTGACCCCGCCGCCATCACACCTCCGAGAGTGGCCTGCCGCTACTCCGACCACCCGCCGAGCATCCCCACCAAAGTAAGCACATCTGACGAGGCCCGCGAGAAATCGCGGGCCTCTCGCCTTTTACGCCCGTCCCACCGGCTGCGACGTAGCAATTGCCCTCTTCATCTGATTTAGGCGTGGAGACCGTCGGAGGTCGCGCGGGTTACACGTTTCGTCACCCGAGGCGTGACAACTTCTGGCAGAGTCCCCCCTTCGGCCCCCTTCTCGACTCCGGCGGCAGGTGGGTTAATGCTCGCTGATATACAATCGACGCGGCGGCATGCAAGTATTTGATTTTGCGCGCAGGGCGGCACGACCCGGCGCGTTAGGGAGATCGGGTCAGGGAGATCGAGGCGGCGGACTTAGTATTATGGGGGTCATGCCGCGCCGTTCGGTTTCTTCGCGCGCGGCCTGAGGGTTTAAAGCGGGCCTGCCGGCAGTACCGTGCGTCGCGCGGCCGCCGCGTTCCGAAATTTACTTTTGCGGGAGTTCAAGTGATAAGCACGCAAGCGGAATTCGACGCGCTCGTCGGCCGGCTGCGGAGTGGGCGCGAGATCGCGATGGACTGCGAGTTCCACGGCGAGGGGCGCTACCACCCCGAGTTGTGCTTGGTGCAACTCGCCTCGGAGGGTGAGGCCGTCGCCATAGATCCGTTCGAACTCGACTTGGCCCCGCTCGGGGAGGTGCTCGCGGACGCCTCCGTCGTGAAGGTGTTTCACGCCGCCGAGAACGACATCCCGCTGCTGGCGAAGGCGACCGGCCAACCCGTCCGCAACGTCTTCGACACGCAGATCGCGGCGGCCTTCGCCGGCTACGGGGCCGCGCCCTCGTACACGGCGCTCGTCGAGCGGGTTTGCGGCGTCACGCTGTCGAAGGGGTCGCGGTTCACGGACTGGGGGGCGCGGCCGCTCTCGAAGGAGCAGCTCTCTTACGCCTTGGACGACGTCCGCTACTTGTCGGAGATCGCGGCGGCGCTGCGGGAGGTGCTCACGCGGCGCGGCCGGCTCGAATGGGCCGCGATGGCTTTCGAAGAGATGGCCGCCAAGGCGCTCGCGCCGCGCGACCGCTCGCGGCTGTATCTGAGGCTGGGGCGGTTGAAGGGGGTGTCGCCCCGCCAGCTGGCGGTGCTGCGCGAGGTCGCGGCATGGCGCGACGCGCGCGCCGCCTCGATCAACAAACCTGTCCAGACCGTCGCGCCGGATCAGGCCCTGCTTCAGTTGGCCTACGACCTGCCGCGGACGGAGGCGGACGTGGGCCGCATCCGCGGCCTGCAAAGGATCGGGGGCGGGGCCAACGGCCTGCTCGCGGCCATCCGGCGCGGCCTTGAGTTGCCCCCATCCGACTGCCCTCCCGTCACGGAGGCGGGCGCGCGCGACGAGCGCACGGAACTGGTCTCCTCGCTCCTCGCGACGGCGCTCCGCGTCCGCGCCAACGAACTGGGGATCGCGTCCTCCGTGATCGCCGGCCGCGATCAGCTTGAGCAGCTCGCCGCTTGGTATTTTTCCGAGCGCACCGGGCCGCCGCCGGAGGTGGTGCGGCCGGGCGGGTGGAGGCGCGCCGCCGTCGGTGAGATGCTGCTCTCTGTTCTGGATGGGAGTTACATTATACGCGTGAGTCCGAACGAGCCGGGCGGCGTGGCGATCACCCCGGCCCGCGGCGGCGGCGAAATCTGAGCCGGCCGGAGGCCGACTAAGAGTCCGCCGCGCGGGCGCGGCGGCGGCGGTCAAGGCTCCGCCGCGCTAGGGCGTTACCGGGACAGGCATGCACATCTTATCCGTCGAGGCGCTAAGCAAGAGCTACGGCCCGCGGCCCCTTTTCGAGAAAGTGAATCTCGGCCTCGTCAGCGACGACCGCGTCGGCGTGGTCGGGACTAACGGCTCGGGCAAGACCACCTTTCTCCGTCTGATCGCGGGCGAGGAGGAGCCGGACGCCGGCCGCATCACCTTCGCGGACGGCGTGACCATCGGATACCTGCCGCAGAACCCTCCGTACGATCCCGAAGAGACGGTGCTGGACGCGGTGTTCACCGCCGGCGACGTGAAGACGAAGCTGCTGCTCGATTACGAGCGCGCCTGTCAGGAGCTATCGGCGGGCGGCCCCGACGACCCGCGTCTGTTGGGGCGCGTCTCGACGCTGGCGCACGAGTTGGAGGCGGCCGGCGCGTGGCAGTTGGAGATCAACGCCCGGACGGTTCTAAACAAACTCGGGATCGCCGACACCTCCGCCAAGATGGGCGACCTCTCCGGCGGCCAGCGAAAGCGCGTCGCCCTCGCGCACGCGCTGATCGAAAGCCCCGGCCTCCTCATCCTCGACGAGCCGACCAACCACCTCGACGCCGAGACCATCTCCTGGCTCGAAGGCTACCTCGGCCGCTACGCCGGCGCGCTCCTGCTCGTCACGCACGACCGTTACTTTCTCGACCGCGTCACCCGGCGAATACTTGAGGTCGACCGGGGCGCGATTCAGGCGTTCGACGGGAATTACGCCTACTACTTGGAGAAGAAAGGCGAGCAGGAACTCGCGCGCGCCGCCGAGGGGCAGAAGCGGCAGATGCTGATCCGGCGCGAGTTGGCTTGGCTGCGGCGCGGCGCGAAGGCGCGCACCCGCAAGTCGAAGGCCAGAGTGGATCGGGCCGAAAGCCTGATCTCGCTTCCCAAAGAGGCCGCCGGGGCGTCGCTCGACATCTCCCTCGGCTCAAGCCGGTTGGGCAAGAAGGTGTTGGAGTTTCGCGGCGTCACGAAGTCCTACGGCGGGCGGGTGTTGATCGACGGCTTCAGCCGCACGCTGAATCGCGGCGACCGCATCGGCGTCATCGGCCCGAACGGGGCGGGGAAGACCACGCTGCTCGAAATCGCCGCCGGCAGAGTCGCGCCGGACGCGGGCGCTCTGGAGGTGGGCCAGACGGTTCGTTTCGGCTACTACGATCAGGAGAACCGGGCCTTGGACGAGGGCGCGCGGGTGATCGATTACATCCGCGAGGCCGGCGAACGGATCGAGACGGCGGACGGGACACTCATCACCGCGGGGCAGATGCTCGAAAAGTTTCTGTTCCCCGGCCCGGCCCAGTACGCGCCGGTAGCTAAGCTCTCCGGCGGCGAGCGGCGGCGGCTCTACCTCCTGCGGGTGTTGATGTCGGCCCCGAACGTCCTGCTCCTTGACGAGCCGACCAACGACTTGGACATCCAGACCCTCGTCACCCTGGAAGACTACTTGGACGGCTTCCGCGGCTGCCTGCTCGTCGTCAGCCACGACCGGTATTTTCTCGACCGCACGGTCGAGCACGTCCTCCGCTTCGAGGGCGGCGGCCTCCTGCGGGAATACCCCGGAAACTACTCGGCCTTTCTGGAGGCGCGCCTCCGGGAGAGCGAGGCGGCCCCCCCCGCGGAAGCCAAGCGGGCGGCGGTGCGGGCCGACGACGCGACCCCGCCCGCTAAACAAAAACTTTCTTTCAGGGAGCAGAGGGAGTTACAGGAGACCGAGGCCCGCATCCAAGCAGCCGAGCGGCGGCAGGGCGAGATAGAAGCGGAGTTGGCCGTGAACACGAGCGACGCCCAGCTCGTGCACCGACTCTACACCGAGCGCGAGAGCTTGGCCGAGCAACTGGCCCGAGACCTCGACCGGTGGGCCGAGTTGGCGCAGTTCGAATGAGCGGATAAACGGGGCCGCCGCCGGAACTTGCAGCAGAAAAGTTCCCTCGGCGCCGCCCGACCTGTTATATAGTGGCGCGCGGACACACGACGACCGCGCCGCCCTGAGAGTTCTCACGACAGCCAAATAACCGTTTGGACTGTTGGTTCGGCTAGAAGAGAGCTAGGACGCTTCGCGCCAAGATGGCCGCCGCCTCGGCTATCATGATGTCCGTCGCCGGCGGCGCAGGCTCGGCCGCGCCGGTGTGCATGATGCCCCTGCCGTCCGACGTTTCGTCGGTGAAGCCGTCGGTCACCGGCGTCGGCGTCGGCGTCGGCGCTACTACGCCCGTGTGCATTATGCCGTCGCCCGCGTGTGCGGGTGTTAAGAGCACGAGCGCCAGCGCCAGCGCGGCAATAACGTTTCGGTAGTTTTTCATTCCTGATCCCTTTCTAAGAGGTGGCGAGTGAAACATGCTCACTCTGGTTTTAGGTCGCGCCCGATCTCGTTGACAGGGCGTGATCTCCCTTTGGATACAAAAATCTTGCAGGAAGAAGAAAGGCGGCCCTCACGTGACAGTAGCTGAATCATTGTTGAGACGACTAGACGACCTGAACTTAAGCCGTGACGAGCGGACGCTACTGCGTTGTAGTACGGCGGCAGACCTCGAACACCGGGGCCAGTATGATGCCGCGCTCGCAGCCCTTGCCGAGTTGTGGCGCGGCGTCGGCCAGCGGCCCGCGCTGGAAGGTCTGGGTGAGCTGACCGCAGCGGAGGTGCTTCTGCGGGCCGGCACGCTCTCCGGCTGGTTCGGCAGCGCCCGGCAGCTTGAGGGGGCGCAGGACGCCGCCAAAGACCTGATCAGCGAGAGTATAGCCCGCTTTGATGCGTTAGGAGAGACGGCGCGAGTGGCCGCCGCGCGCGGCGAGCTGGGTTTCTGCTACTACCGCGCGGGCGCTTACGACGAAGCACGGGTCTTCTATAGAGACGCCCTAGAGATGCTGGCCGACGGCGGCGAGCAGGAATTGCGGGCAACGATTCTGCTGCGCCTCGCGATAGTCGAATCGTGCACCGGGCGGTACAACGACGCGCTCCGCACGCTGACGGAAGGGGCGCGGCTATTCGCGGAAAGCGCCGACGACGCGCTGAAGGGGAAGTTCCATAACGAGCTTGCCTGCGCGCTCATGTCCCTCGCCGATGCGGAGCGCCGCCCGGACTACAGGGATCGCGCCATCATCGAGTACACGGCCGCGGCCCACCACTTCGAGCTGGCCGGCCACACCCGCTACAGCGCCCGCGCGGAAAATAACTTAGGCTATTTGCTCTACACGGCCGGGCACTACGAGGACGCACACGAGCACCTGAACCGCGCCCGTCGTTTGTTCGTCGGGGAGAGAGACGGCGGCAGCGTCGCGCAGGTGGACGAGACGCGCGCCCGCGTGCTGCTGGCCGAGGGCAGGCTGCGCGAGGCCGAGGGCGTCATCCGCGGCGCGGTGCGGACGCTGGAGAGGGGCGGCGAGCAGGCGTTACTGGCCGAAGCCCTCACGACACAGGGGCGTGTCTTGGCTAGGATCGGAGACTTCGTTGCGTCTCAAAATGTGTTGACGCGCGCGGCCGACATGGCGGAGCAGTCCGGGGCGGTCGAAGACGCGGGCCGCGCCCTGCTCTCGCTGATCGAGGAGCACACGTGGCGCATCGCCGAGCGCGAGCTATTCGAGACTTTCCAGCGGGCCGACGACTTACTCAGAAATACGCAGGACGCGGAGACGATTGCGCGCCTGCGCGACTGCGCGGCCCGCATCGTGTCCGTGCGCCTCGCGCGCGGCCCGGCGAGGCGCGAGCGCAGCCGGTCTGACTTCTGGGCCAACTTCAGTCTGCCGGAGCGGGTGCGCGCCTACGAGGCCCGCTACATCCGCCGCGCCCTGATCGAAGCGCAGGGCAGTGTCACGCAAGCCGCCCGCCTGCTCGGCCTGAACCACCCCACCAAGCTCGCCTCGATTCTGAAGGGCAAATACAAAGACCTCGCGCACCTGCGGACTCCGCCCGAGCCGAGGCGGCGCAGCATCATCCGCGACGCCGCCGGCCGCGCTCGCGCGCCGCGAGAATCCTACTCCTCGAAGGAGACGGGTTGACAGGCCGACGCGGTGCGGGATGCGCCGGAGGGCGGGGGCCGCGCGGCCGCGGCGTGCGCCGGCGGCGCGCGGCGCGCGGAGTCGTCGGACTCCCCGTGTGACTTCACCGCGCCGGCCGGGTGATAATCGGCGCATGCCGACGCTGCTCAGGGTGGAGCTGGCGAAGCTCCTCCGCGCTAAAAGCTTTTACCTGTCCTTCGCGGCGCTCTCGGGCTTCGTCGCCCTGATGCTGTGGGGCTTCTACACCTACGCGGCGCGCAAGACCGGCGGCGCGGCCGTCGAGCAGTTCCGCTACACCTACGAGTCGAAGCAGTATTTCAACGGGCTGACCTTCGCGCTCTACTCGACGCTCTTCGCCTTCACGCTGCTGCTCCCGATCTTCGTCGCGGCGACGGCCGGCGCGCAGGTGGCCGGCGAGGCGCGCGCGGGCACGCTGCGGGTGATCTGCTCGCGGCCCGTCTCCCGCGTGTCGATCCTCGCGGCCAAGTTCCTCGTGTCGGGCGCGCACACCTTCCTGCTGCTCGCGTTCTTCATCGCGCTCAACTTGGCCGCGGGCCTCGTCTTCGTCGGGTGGGGCGATCTCGAACTCTACCCCGGCCCGCTTAACCTCGTGGACGAGCCGGGCCGGATCGCGCGCGCCGACGCGCTCTGGCGCTTCGGCTACGCGGCGCTCACGGGGACGTGGGCGCTGCTCGTGCTGGCGGCGCTCGCCACCTTCTTCTCGGTCGTCTCCGACACGCCGGTCGTCGCCATAGTCTCCGCCCTCGCGCTCTACCTCGCGCTCTACGTCGTCGGCCGCGTCGAGTTCTTCGAGCACCTGCGCCCCTACTTCTTCACGCACGACATGGACTTCTGGCGCGACGTGTTCAAGCCCGACGTGCCGTGGCAAAGTCTCTGGCACCGCGCCTTCCGCTGCGGGGCCTACACGACGGGGCTGCTGCTCGCCTCCGCCGTCGTCTTCGACCGCAAGGACATCACGACCTAGGGATGTGGGGCAAGATCACGCTGGCCGCGCTCTTCGCGCTGATGATCTGCGGGGCCGTCCGCTTCGCGCCCGGCGGCGAGGGCGGCCGCGCGGAGGACTCGCCCGGCGCGGCCGCCCTGCGACTGATGACGTGGAACGTTGGTTACGCCGACCTCGAACCAGACACGCGCGCGCAGACGAAAGACTTGCCGGCCGTGGCCGAGACGATCCTGCAACACGCGCCGGACGCCGTGGCCTTGCAGGAGTTGACGGGCGAGGCGCAGTTGCGCGCGCTGCTCGGCCTGCTCGGCGGGCGCTACCGCGGCGCGGTGGCGCAGAAGGGGCGCTCGGATCGTTACGAGGCGGTGCTGGTCAAGGACGCGGGCGCGCGGTTCACGGAAGTCGCGGCCGGCGGGCGCTACGCGCTCGCGGCCACTTTCAGGGCGGGCGGGTCGGAGATCGTGTTCGTCAGCGCGCACGCCGACGCCTTCAGCGCGGCGCGTCGGCGCGCCTACACCGAGGCCGTGGCCGAGTGGTCGCGCTCGCGCGCGGGCGCGGCGCGCGTCTTCGTCGCGGGCGACTTCAACTTCGAGCTGAGGGCCGCCAACGAGACGAACCTCTACACGGACGATCTCAAGCACGACGGCGAGTCGTACAGCCTGCTGCTCACACACTTCAGCGACCTCGGGCGCGGGGCCGGCGACACGGCCGTCAACGACCGGCGCATCGACTACGTCTTCGGCCCGCGCGAGCGCGCGCGGCCGCGGCGGGCGGAGGTGCTGCGGGGCGCGGCCGTCGGGCGGATGGATCACTGGCCGCTCCTCGTCGAGGTGGCGTTGTGAGGGCGACGTTCGCGCCGACGCCGGCCGAGGAGGCTGCCGCCGCGAGGGCGGCCGCCGTCGTGCTCGAAACGAAGCGCCTCACCAAACGTTACGGGCGCAGGGTGGTCGTCAACGATCTGTCGCTCGCGGTCGGGCGGGGCGACATCTGCGGCTTCCTCGGCCAGAACGGGGCGGGGAAGTCCACGACCCTGCGGATGATCGCCGGACTCGTCAGGCCGACGGCGGGCGGGGTCTTCCTGCTCGGCCACGACGTGGCGCGGCGGCGCGCCCGCGCGCTCCGGCGCGTCGGCGTCATCATCGAATCGCCCGCCTTCTACGAGAACTTTTCGGGGCGCGCCAACCTGCGGATGCTCGCCTCGCTCTCGGGCGGCGCGCGGGCGCGACGGATCGACGAGGTGCTGGACGTGGTGGGCTTGGCGGCCCGCGGGCGCGACGCCGTGCGGAACTACTCGTACGGCATGCGGCAGCGGCTCGGGATCGCGCAGGCGCTGCTGCCCGACCCCGAGGTCGTCATCCTCGACGAGCCGACGAACGGACTCGACCCGCAGGGCATCCGCGAGGTGCGCGATCTCATCCGCCGCCTGCGCGACGACTTGGGACTCACGGTGCTGCTGTCGAGCCACCTGCTCACGGAGGTCGAGCAGCTCTGCGACCGCGTCGCGATCATCGACCGCGGGAGGCTCCTCTACCAAGGGCCGACCGAGGAGCTGGTCGCGCCGGCGAGTTCGATCAGGCTCACCGTCGATCTGCCGGAGGAGGCCCGCGCGCTGCTCGCGGCCGAGGCGGGACTCGCGGCCC